>JACDGC010000340.1 GCA_013815535.1 Ktedonobacterales bacterium | reverse complement strand
ATGCTGACCAACACGGGTGGCGTCTTCAGCATCGCGCTGACGCTGGCCATCGTGGTCAGCGCCATCCCCGCGACGGCGCTCTTTGCCATTTTCGCGGGGGTGACCTCCGGCATCCCCACGGGGACGCTCCAGACCTTCATCAATGGCTTGCATTTCGCCTTTTGGGTCATGGCGGGGCTGAGCCTCATCAGCACGGTCATTGCCGCGCTGCCGACGCGTGAGCATGAATTAGCCGCCCCCGGTGCCGCCGTCGAAGCGGCCTAGCGCTCACTGAGGTTCGCTCACTCACGCACCACGTATCTTCGCAGTGAAGATGGGTGGTGCGTGTGCATGGAAACAGCCAGCCCCCGATTCCTGACCACAGGTGGCCAGAATGCGCGCTATCCTTGGTCATAGAATGATAGGCGCGCGGTGGCGTTTGGACGGCACCGGAAGAACAGGGGAAATGAGACAGATGATGAATCATGAAACGGTCGCGGCGTGGTTGGCGGCCTATGTCGCCGCGTGGCAGTCATACGATGCCGAGGCGATTGGGCAACTGTTTAGCGCCGAAGCGGAATATCGCTATCATCCGTGGGATGAGCCAGTGCGGGGGCGTGCCGAGATCGTGGCGAACTGGCTCGAAAACCGCGACGCACCAGGCACGTATGAGGGGGCCTATACGCCCTTCGTGGTGAAGGGGCTGCGCGCGGTGGCAACGGGCCACAGCCGCTACTTCGCGCCGGATGGCGTCACAGTTGTGCGGTTCTATCACAACGCCTATCTGCTGACCTTCGACGAGGCAGGGGCCTGCACATCCTTCACGGAGTGGTATATGCAGGAAAAACTGAAACCCCACACGGAAGCGTAAAACTCCGGCGGGGTGAGGTGACACAAACGCGGAAACTAGAACTTTTTCTTCGTTGCAAGCAACCAATTCAAAGGGCGCTTGAGTTCGCCACGAATGTCGTCGAGTGATGGGAATTCGCCAGTGGCGTCGAGCCGCACCAAGAACCAGGCGACCAAACCGGCCAGAATCAATTCACACACCCCCAGCGTGACGATGTGCGAGGATTTGACCCGTGTCAAAAAGTTCAAGGTCGCGATGGTGCCGTGAATGCCTAGGACCAGCGCCACAAACGTGCCCGCGACGATGGTGAATTCCACCACATCACTCTTTTGCCAGTTCCGCACGGTCCCCTCCAATTGCGCCGTGGTGCTGCCGCGCATGCAGCATTTTTCAACCGCGCCATTTTTAAGGTTAGCACACAGAGCGGGCAAGGCGCAAATGCATAGGCTATCTTGCTGTTCGCAGCCACGCCCTGCTGTTGTGGGGGATTGACGCCCCGTCTCCCACTCCATATCGTCGCAATGAGCGCACGCGGATAGTGTTGATGGTCCAAATGTGAAATAGCAACAATGCATGCCACGCTGCCTGGGGCGAACCCAAACAGCGTGGCGTGGGCGGGGTGAGATCACCCCCAGCGATGACCACCACGCCTCACCTGACGGTTGCGGACACGGGAGATCAGAGTTCCTGCATACGCGGCTCGGGGTCTGGCGGGCTGGCCGCGCGCAGTTCTTTTTGAAAGAGGTCATACTCCATCACAGGATGCATCCCCACCTGCTCATACAGGCGCTGGGCCCCTGTCAGACTCTCAGCATCCACCCCCAACTCCACGCGGCGCACGTCGCGCTGCCAAAACGCGCCAAAGGCTTGATAGAGGAGGGCTTTGGCGATGCCGCGTTTGCGATAGGCACGCGGCACCGCGACTTTGTTGATCCACCCTTTCGTTAGCTCTTTGGTGCCGAGGGCGGCCCCGGCGATGGCGGTGCCATCCATGGCCAGCAGCCACAAGGCGGGATCAAAGTTCGGGCGCTGGGTGCGTTCGATCCATTCCTCAAAGGGGGTCGCGTGCCAGTTCCAGTGATCGGCAAAGGCTGTTTCGACCGCGTCATACACCGCGCGATCGTCCGTTCCCGGCTGGTAGGTACGCAGGATGATGCCCTGTGGCCATTCGGGCGTGGGGGGCGGCGCGGTGAGATCGATGCGCATGCGCCAAAACGTGCGGATGTAGCCATAGCTATGCTCCGCAAGCGCAGCACGCATCACAACGCTATGCCTGCCGATGCCGCTTTCCAGCAGCCATTGCGCCGTGACGGGGGAATCGGCCAGCCGTTCGCGTGCCCGCGCTTCAAGGCGATCGAGAATCGCCCCTTCCAGTCCCTGGCCACGCTGGTCGGGATGCACAAACACTTCACTATAATAGTGGGTTGGGTCATCGGCGCTCAGGGAATAATACGCAATGAGATGCCCTGCGGCATCGCGCACCAGCGTCGTCTCTTCACGGACCCACCAGCGTTGCACTTCTTCTGGGTCGGTGGTGTTTGCCTCGCCATAGTCGGCAGTATCGCTTGCGGCTAGCAGAGCGAGGACTTCGGGCACATCGGCTGGCGTTGGTGCGTGCAGGGTGTAGTTTGGTAAGAGCAGGATGTTCATGACAGTGATGCAACCTTTCTGAGGACGAAGGACGTGAGCACAAGGGTGGCACTCATATCCATATTTCACTGACGTGGCGGGGAAAGAGCGCCCGCAGCACGGCTCGCGGGCCATCGACTTCGATCTGGCAGTCGGGGTAGAGCGCCAACATCTCGTCGACGCTGTGGCGACCCAGCAACAATTGATAGAAGGTCAGGTCGGGGAAAGCCGCTTCGCCGCCGTTGCCCTCGCCGGGCATGGGCATCCACGGCTCAACGGTCACTAGTTTGCCCGACGAGAAGACGAGCCGGATGCCGCTCTCATAGAAGCTGAGGCGGATTTCGCCCGTGTGGTTGGGCAGACGCGAATGGGCCAGCCGATCCTCTAGCGCGGGCGCGATGTGGCGGATGAAGCCGACCAGATCGGGAATGCGCACATACCAGGCATAGATGGGGAAGCTGCGGGGCAGCTTGTCATCCAACATTTCATAGATGGGGTGGTCGCTGCCCAGCCAGAAATTGAGCGTGCCAAACTCTTTGCCGTCGCGCTGGCCAAAGGCTTCGCCCATGGCGGCCAGATAGCGCAGCACGGGCAGCGCCACCGCCAACCACGACACGCCAGGTTGCACTTCGAGATGACTGACGGTGAGTTGGTGGTCGCCACGCAGACGCGAACCGTGCTGGATGAACCCCACCGGCTCGCCCGCCGTGGTTGCGATGATGCTGATGAGGCGGCGCGCGGGGGTGTCGGTCTGGGCATGGCGGAGCATGCCGTCCCAATAGGCTACGTCACTGCGGCTTGTGATGGCGTAGCGCTGCGCGGCAGCGTCTTTCACGGCGGAAATGAACGCCGCGTCGTCGGGCGTGGCTGGGCGAAACGTGTAGGCGTCGGTCTCCCCTTCTTTCAGTTTGGGCACATAGGCTTTGAAGCCGACGCGCGCAACGTCGAGTTCCAGGGCCATATCATAGCCGAACTGGCGATAATAGTTGGGGATGCCGCCGATGATCTGCATCAGATCGCCCCGCGCTTCGCTCCACGCATGCACGACTTCCATCATCGCGCGGACGAGGCCCCGGCGGCGGTATTCGGGCCGCGTCAGCACCCACTCTGGCTCACCCACGGTGAAAGGGATGCCCGCATAGGTCAGCGTCTTGCGTTGCAGGGCCAGCGACGAGACGAGCTGCCCGGTGGCCGTGTCTTCGGCCACCACGAAGAGGTCGCGCGCGCCCACGCGCCAATATCCGTCGATGACGGCGCGGGCCCCCGCCGCCGCGTCTTCGGAGAAGATTTCGGTGTGCATGGCATAGAGTGCATCCAGGTCGCGCTCTGCCAGACGACGGAGGATCACCCCGCCGCCCATATCTCGCAAGATCTCGGCTTGCGTTGCCGTGGGTATCGTCATGGTTCCTTACTCCTTAACCATTGCGCTTCAATTTGCCCGTGCGCTTGGCATACATCTCAGCGCGACGGAAGATCCATAAGCCGACGGGGATGGTAATGGCCCCCTCCACCAACAAAATCAGCACGTGCCCCCAGAGATGCCAGATGGGGACGCCACGCATCAACCCCGCCCGGATGCCATCGAGCACATAGGTGACGGGCGAGATGCGCGCGAAGGGCTGCGCCCAGATGGGCAACACGGTGATGGGATAGTACACGCCCGAGAGCAGCAGCAAGACGGCACGAATGATATAGGCCATCTGCGCGCCGCGCTCGGTGAAGAGCATCGGCAGCACGGCGGCCATGATGCCAAAGCCAATGAACGACACCGAGCCGACCGCCAGCAGCACGAGCGTCGTCAGGTAATTCGCGTGGCTGAGGTCGATGTGAAAGAAGAGCGCCATCACGGCCAACTGCACGGCTGTCAGCAACAGCCCGTGCAAGATGGCATAGGCACAGGTGCCGAGCATCTGCGTGATGCGCTGGATGGGGGCCATGAAGGTATATTCGATGGTCCCTTCCCACTTCTCCACGGTGACGACCTCGGTCACGTTGTCGAAACAGACCGAGATGTACGTCCAGATGGCCGTGCCAATGGTGAGAAAGAGCACGGCGGAGTTGATCTGCGCCTGGGTGATGTGGATGCCTGGGATCACCGTGTTGGCGCTGACGGCGATGTAGGTCACCGCCAGCGCGTTCACGAGATTATAGACCACCCACACCAGTTCCCAGGCCCAGTAGCGCTTGGAAAGGTTCCAGTTGCGCTCGAAGAAGGCATAGGCAGCCCGCGATTGGACGACGAAGTTTTGGGCTGGATTCAGGCTCATGCCACACCCTCTTCATCGTCGTTCTCGTCGGCTTCCCAGTCGCGCCCAGTGAAGTGCATGAAGACGTCGTTCATCGTCACAGCGGCGGATTGGCCCAGTTCCGCGCCCACGCGCGCGCGCAGATTGGCGGGGGTGTCTTCCGCCACGATGCGCCCGCCGTCGATGATGGCGATGCGGTCGCACAGCGCCTCGGCCTCGTCCATGTCGTGCGTGGTCAGCAGCACGGTGGCATCATGCGTGTCGCGCAAGCGGGCCACGAAGCGCTGCACATCGCTCTTGGAGCGCGGGTCCAGGCCGGTGGTCGGCTCGTCGAGCAGCAGCAAGACGGGCGCGGTGAGGAAGGCCCGGGCGATGGCGACCTTTTGCTGCATGCCCCGCG
>JACDGC010000339.1:3710-5119 GCA_013815535.1 Ktedonobacterales bacterium | reverse complement strand
CGGCTGCGGTTGGTCGCGCCGGATGCGCTGCGGCACGACCCCGTGCGGGTGCTGCGCGCGGCACGGCTGATGACCCACCTTGATCTGGCCCCAGACGCGGCGACCGTGGTGGCGGCCCGTGCCGTCGCTGCCCAGGTGGCGGCGCAGCCCCCCGAGCGACTGACCGCTGAATTGTATGCGATGCTGAGCCGCACCGGGGGCACCCGCGCCATGCGGTCGCTCGATGCCCTGGGCGCGCTGACAATTTTGGTGCCTCCGCTCATCCCATGCCTGGGGCTGACCCAGGGCCGCTTGCATCATTGGGACGTCTTCGACCATACCCTCGAAGTCATCGACTCGCTCGACCGCGTGGTGGACCTCTTGGAAGCGCATCTGCACGGCACGGATGACGCGACGGCGGAACTGGCAGAGGGCCGCGTGGCCCACCCGCTGGCGCTCGATGTTGGTGGCCAAAACGTGGCCGTGCTGGCGCGGTTGCAAGAACCACTGGCAGAGGGGCAAACACGGCTGACCATGCTCAAGGTCGCGGCGCTCTTTCATGATGTCGGCAAACCCATCACCCGTGGGTTGCGTCCGAATGGTGATGTGCACTTTCAGGGACATGCCGAGGCCGGGGTGCCGCTGACGACCCCGGTGCTGGAAGCCTGGAAGGTGGGGCGCAACGCGCGGCGCTACATCGAATGGGTGGTGGCGTGCCATATGCGCCCCGGCCAGATCGCGGGGCCGCAAGGGTTGACCGACCGCGCGGCCAGGCATTACTTTCGCGACGCGGGCGATGCGGGCATCGACACGGCCATCTTTTCCCTGGCCGACCATCTGGCGGTCTATGGTCCCGACCCGCTAACGCCTTTTTGGCACCACCACTATGCCGCAGTGGCGGAACTGCTGCGCCGGGTGTATGTGGAACCACACCGCGTCATCCCCGCGCGCTTGATTGATGGCAATGATCTGCTGGCACGCTATGGCGTCGGCCCTGGCCCCGAAGTGGGACGCATTCTGGGCGTGGTCGAGGCCGCGCATCTGAATGATGAGATCGGCACGCGCGCTGAAGCGCTGAACCTGGTAGAACGCTTGCTCGCGCAAGGGTGACGCACCATTCAACCGCGCTCATCAGCACAGACAATATGGGCAGAAAAACGCCCCAACACCGCTTATATGGTGAAGCGGTGTTGGGGCGTTTTGTGCGGGCTATTACTTTGGCTTTTTGGGGGGAGGGCCAGAGCAATAATCCCAGGCGTTATTGGGAATGTTCTCGTGCAGGGTGACGCAGACCTTCGTCGGGCCACCATTCCCCGTCCCCTGGACGTGCGGGACGTTGCTGGCCAGGAACCAGTCATCCTTCGTCGTGATGCCGTTGGAACTATAGCCAGCGCGCACAACACCCACCGGCACCTTGAACTGTTGGGGGG
>JACDGC010000339.1:0-3700 GCA_013815535.1 Ktedonobacterales bacterium | reverse complement strand
CGCCAACGCCGAGGGTCGTTTTTTCCATTTCCGCAGCAATCATCATGCGCCACCAGATCGGGGCGGCACCAGTGATGCCGTCGATGTGGTACATATAGTCGCTGGTGAGGTCGTTGCCGACCCACACGCCACCAGTGTAGTCCATCGTGTAGCCCATCGCCCAGTCATCGGCGAGGTTGTCGGTGGTGCCTGTTTTGGCGGCGGCAGGGAAAACGTATTTAGCGGGTTTGCCCGAGTTGCACCCTGGCTGACCAACGTCGCCCTCGAAGCCTGGATTGGGGTTGCCACTGTAATACAAATACAGCGGGCTGCACGTGCCGAAACCATTGGGGCCGCCACGCGCGGGATTGTCGCTAAGAATGTTGGTCAGCAAATAACTGACCTGGGGGCTAAAGACCTGGTCGCCTCGCGGCGCGGAATATTGATAGATCTTGTTCCCTTCGCCATCCAAGATGAAGTCGATGCCATTGAAGGGCACCTTGCTGCCATAGTTGGCATAGGTGGCATACGCTTGCACCATGTTGAAGGGGTGCACACCCAAGGAACCGATCGCCATCGCCAACCCCGGTGAACCATTGAAGTCGACGCCGGGGACGTTGCCCACGCCGACGCGGCCCATCGTTCGCAACAGATTCTTGACCCCAACGAAATCAACGGCTTTGATGGCGGGGATGTCGAACGAGTGCTGAAGGGCATGGCGGAGGGTCATTTCACCTTCGTAGCCCAACTGCTCGGCATCGAGGGGCTTGTAGTTACCCGTTGGACCACCGGGATCGGGGAAGATGGTGGGCACGTCGTTGATGGTCATGGCAGGGAACCAGCCCATCTCCATCGCGGTGCTGTAGTCCAGTGCCTTGAACGTTGAGCCGGGGGAGCGGAACGCGAAGCGGGCCGCGTCATTTTGGTTGTTGACCTTTTTGCCCTTGGGGTTTGGCGTCGATGTCGCGGGATGGTACTTGCCATCTTTGTCGAAATAGCCTTTGTGAAAGCTGCACTGGGTGGGCGTGCGGGTGGCGAAATAGTCCCAACTCCCCAGCAACACACGCAAGGCCCCCGTCCGCTGCTCGGCCAGCACCGCCGCCGTTTCGCTGACATTGTCGTTCCAGATATACGCGCCCGTGTAGGCATCGGTGTCTTTGCAGAACAAATGATCGGCCATGGCCTGCTGCACCTCTTCTTGCAAGGGCAGGTCGAGGGTGGTGTAGATCTTCAGGCCCGAGCGCGCGGCCTTCAATTGCCCAGGGGCCGCGTCAGCGTTGAGTTGGCCGCTGGTGATCATATTGTTCAATTCGTCGGTGACGAAATTGACAAAATGCGGGGCCAGATTGGTGAAGCGCGTATCTGGGGCGGCGTGGATGAACCCCGGCGCGTTCGACTCCTTGGTGGCAGCGGCAGCCTGCGCTGGGGTGATGTAGTCATCACGAACCATGCCCGCCAACACTTGTTGCTGGCGATTGAGGGCTTTCTTGAAGCCGATGGGGTCGCGTGGGTAATACGTGTTTGGGTTTTGCGGAATGCCAGCGATGAACGATGCCTGCGCGAGGTCGAGGTGGTGCGCGGCGGCTTCGCCAGTGGAGATGTTGTCGGTATAACCAAAGTATTGGTAGGCGGCGGAATCCACGCCATAGATGTCGGGGCCATAGGGAATGGTGTTGAGGTAGTAGAGTAAGATTTGTTGCTTGTTGGCCTTGAAGTCGGGATTGAAGATGTCACTTTGGGTCATGCCATAGGCCAGGATCGCCTCGCGGATCTTGCGATCTAACGTTTGATTGGCATCAAGCACGGTCTGCTTGATGAGCTGTTGGGTGATGGTGCTGGCACCTTGATCGGTCTGGTGCCGGGTATAGTCGGTGTACGCCGCTGAGATGATGCGTTGCAGATCGACGCCATTGTTCGACCAAAAGCTGCGATCTTCGATGGAGATGGTCGCGTTCATCACATTGAGGGGGATCTGGTTGAAGGCAATGCTATGCTTCACGCCGCTATAGTTGGCCTGATAGATCAAAGTGCCATGCATGTCGAAGAGCTGCACGCTATCGCTGCTGTTGACCTGATGGGGAATCGCCAGCAACGCCGGAACCTCGCTCTGATAATAGCTATAGGCGGCCTCTGCCGCTGTCGCGACAGTCCCGATGATCACCGCCATGAAAGCGCCGATGGTGAAGAGGAAGACACGCCGCCGCGACTGCGCCCGCTGCTCTTGCCGCCGCCGATGGGTGCGCAAGACGTACAAGGTGAAGCGTTTGCGCCGATGCCGCAGCCGCCGTCGATCCGCCAACGCCTGTTTGTTTGGCGGCGGAATGAACGGGATTGTCGGCAAGTTGGTGCTATCGACGCTCACCTCGGGTGATGTTGGGGCAGCAGGCGCGCTGTCCTCACTGGGGGGGATTTCCGGGGGGAGCGTGTCAGCAGCATCGTCGCTGGGGGGGACGGCATCAGGCGGCAGTTCTTCGTCTTGCATGGGTCACTCCGTGTGCGTATCTGGGGTGGGGACGATATCAGGCAGATTCTAGTATAACAGCTTCGGGTCGCCTTGGGCAGTGCCCTGCCCTTTTGGGCCATTGAGCGACGACCTTTGCGATTTGACAAGGTACGATGGGCGGGCATACACTAATCGTGGAGCAACCCACTTCTACTATGACACGTGACGGCCCATTTGTGCCCCTCTTTCGGTGAAGATTTTGGGGAACGAGCGTGGTCTTGCCGAGGAGATTTTACATGTCCACAGCGCCAGCCTATACAGGGGGTACGCCGACGGTGCGCACCCGTTTCGCACCCAGCCCCACCGGCTTGCCCCACATCGGGGGTCTGCGCACAACGGTGTTTAGTTGGCTGCTCGCGCGCCATAGCAATGGCCAATTTTTGCTGCGCGTGGAAGATACGGATCAGGCACGAACCGTGCCAGGTGCGGTCGAAAACCTCTTGCATGGGCTGGAATGGATGGGCATCATTCCCGACGAGGGGCCATTTGTAGGTGGACCAGTTGGCCCGTATTATCAGTCCGAGCGCAAAGAACTCTATGCACAATATGCCGCCCAATTGCTCGCCAGCGACCATGCCTATCGCTGCTTTTGCACACGTGAGCGGCTTGATGAGGTACGCGCCGCGCAACAGGCGCGCCACCTGCCCACCACGGGCTATGATCGGCATTGCCGCGCACTGCCTGCCGAAGTCATCAGTGCCAATCTAGCAGGCAACCTGCCATTCACCATCCGCCTCAAAGTGCCATTCGATGGGGAGACCATCGTGAATGATGCCCTGCGTGGCGCGATGCCCTTCAAGAATAGCACCCTCGAAGATGCTGTCATGATCAAGTCTGATGGCTACCCGACCTATCATTTGGCCAACGTCATCGATGATCATACGATGGCCATCACGCATGTGCTGCGTGGGGATGACTGGCTGCCCAGCGCCCCCTTGCATGTGCTGGTCTATCAGGCGCTGGGCTGGGACGTGCCCGTGCTGGCGCACACCCCCAACGTGATGGGCAATGATGGCAAGAAGTTGAGCAAACGCCACGGCGCAGAGTCGATCCTTTTCTATCGTGACGCGGGCTTCTTGCCCGAAGCGGTGATCAACTATCTGGCGCTGGTGGGCTGGTCGTATGATGACAAGACCGACATCCTCAGCGTCGATGAATTGATCAAGGCGTTCAGCCTGGAGCGCGTCCACACGGCAGGCGGCGTCTTCGACCTGGAAC
>JACDGC010000338.1 GCA_013815535.1 Ktedonobacterales bacterium | reverse complement strand
GGGGGGGGCCTGGTTATCGTCAGGGGTCGACATGGCGAAGCGCTTCGCAAAATTCACCCAATTATCCGCACCCATCGCCACCCCTAACCGCGCAAAGACGACATTATCGCTATAGGCATAGGCATGGGCGAGGTCCATGGGGAAGGTCGGCGGCTGGGGCGTGTTGCGAAATTCGTTGACGGGGTCGGCATTGATATGAAATCCATCCACCACCACGCTGGTCGCTTCGTCTTGCGTAAAGGTGGAGTGGATGTTGAATTGGCCGCTATCCAGCGCCCCCAGCAACGTCACCGTCTTGAAGACCGAGCCGGGGGCATATTGGCCCGCCACCGCGCGGTTGATGAGCGGCGCACACGGGTCTGTGCTGACTTTCTTCCAATACAAAGCGCCCTTGGTGAAATTGGGATCGGTCGAGGCGGTCGTGTCGCCGATAGTATTGCCGTTGAAATAGGGGCGGCTATCCATCGCCAAAACCTGCCCGGTCTGGGGATCGCTGACGATGATGGCCCCGGCCTGGGTGCCACCACATTTTTGCGCGGTGCCCAGGTCATTCTCGAAAACCTTATCCACTTGATCTTGAATGCGCACATCGATGGAAAGATAGAGGTCCTGCCCATAGATCGGCTGATGCAGGGTTTGATTCCACCACTGTTGCGATGCATCGTTAAAGGTGGCGGGGGCCACGTTGCCCGCCAATTGGTCATTGTAATAGCGCTCCATGCCGGTCATCCCATAGGTTCCACTGAAGTAGCCCAGAAACGACGAAATGGAAGGGTGTTTATCCGTGGCATAGCGGCGCTGCCACCCACAGGGTGACTTGTCATCTGGCACGGACCAGGCAAGCAGCACCCCATTGCGGTCAAAGATGTTGCCACGTTGCGGGATTTCAGAGGGAATGCACGGTTTGTGGCTCAGATAATCATTTTGGTCTTGGCCCTGCGCGGCGGCGCTCGTCGGCCAAAAGAGTTGCCAATAGACCAGATAGCCGGTGACGAGAACAAAGATCACAAGGAAAAAGTTGAGCAATTGTCGAAATTGTCTTTGCATGTGCCTGCCTTATCTCTCAGCCCCATCGCGCCAGCCGCTGCTCGCTTTTGGGGAACCCATACACTAGCGTTTGCTCCTTATGATAGCCGTTTTCGGGTGTATGGGCAATCCGCATAGCCGAAATGTGATATATCACCCAGAGCGAACACAGCAGCATCAGCAATTTGAGAGGCGCTATCCCCATGACTGATACGAATCCCCGCGCAACCTTAGCCGCGCTGTGGTCTCCTCTGCTGGCCGTCACGACACGTGATGGTGAACGCACGAATGGGCAGATCATCGTCGCGGCCTTATCAGGGAGCATCTTACCCGATGTGCCCCGCGTCATCATCGAACTGTGGAAGTCGAATCTGACGCATGACATGGTGCTGGCGTCGCGCATCTTCGCCCTGCACGTGCTGGATGGCACCCCAGGCCCCGCCGTGGATGCCACGCTCGCGCTGGTGCGCACGTTGGGCATGCATTCGGGGCGCGATGGCGACAAATTGGCGGGCATCGATTGGCGGCCTGGCACGAATGGCTGCCCTATCTTAACTGGGGCCTTGTCCTATCTGGAAGCCACGATCTGCGCCACGCTGGATGCCGACGAAGCCACGATCTTTTTGGCCGAGGTGACGGGGGGCACGCGGCTGCGCGACGGCTCGCCGCTCACCTTGCCGCAGTTCAACGCTGCATTGCCTGCCGACTGGCGCGCAGAATACGCCGCCAGCCGTGGACGCCAAGACGCCGCTGCACGACAGGCCCGTGGGCTTGCCCCCACTGCTTAACCAGCCAAAAACCCCGCGCCACTGGTGAAAGGAGCCAGCCATGTCCATCCCCACGCCGTCAGCCTTCGATGCCCTGTGGGACTATGACCATCCCCAAGCAACCGAGGAACGTTTTCGGGAACTGTTGCCTGAATTGACCGCGACCGGTAATCTGGACGCCACCCTGCAATTGCTCACCCAGATCGCCCGCGCTCAGGGGCTGCAAGGGCGCTTCACCGACGCGCAAGCCACGCTGAATCAGGTGCAGGCGCAATTGAGCGAGGCGACGCCTGAAGCACAGGTGCGCCTGCACCTGGAACGCGGGCGTGCCGCGAACTCGGCGGGCCAGCCAGCGGCAGCCTGTGACAGTTTTCGGGCGGCCTATGCCCTTGCCAACGCGCTGCACCGCGATTTTTATACGATTGATGCATTGCATATGCTGGCGATTGCCGATGCCCCTGAGCGTCAGATGGACTGGAATCAACAGGCGCTCACGCTAGCTCAGCAGTCCTCCGACCCTCGGGCGGCCAACTGGCAAGCCTCGCTCTATAACAACCTGGGGTGGGGCTACTTCGATGCCAATGACTATGCGCAAGCGCTGGCGAACTTTGAGCAAGCCCTGCGCTGCCGCGAACAGCGTGGCCAAGTGCGCGAGACGCTGATCGCCCGCTGGTGCATCGCCCGCACCTTGCGCGCCCTGGGCCGCACTGCGGAAGCCCTCCAGCGCCAACAGGAGATCCGCGCGGCTTGGCTGGCCGCAGGTGAGGAACCCGATGGCTATGGCTCAGAAGAGATCGCCGAGAATTTGTGGGAAATGGGCCAAGGCGAAGCGGCACGCCCCTATTTCGCCGAAGCCTATGCTCGTTTTGCCGCGAACGGGACGCTGGCCGACCAGCCCGAACGGCTGGCACGCATCAAGGAGCGCGCGAACCTCGCGGAATGACGTTGAGCATACCTGCCCCCCCGATAGGTCGTGTTGGCGAACGCAAGAGAGAGCAAGGGCAGACGCTAGCGATTGCCCTTGCTGCCTTTTGGGCCGCGCCCACTGAGGGCATCGGCCTCGGCATGATAGCCATGGTTGCGCAGCCACGCCAGCGCCTCGGTGTGCAGCACCGCCAAACCGGGGCTGGTGGCGATCATCAGCCACAGTGCCCGCTCCGGGTCCGTCGTCGTGTCCTCCGGCCACTCTTCGCGTGCCACCATGAAGGCGCGCAGGGCCGCTGGGTCGCGCTGAGCCAGCACTTCGTCTAAATCATGGCGAAACGCCGCGTACTCGTTACTCATGTATCACTGCTCCCTTTGTGTTTGTTTGACCACAGTTTCGACCACAATTTTACACTATGCCACCCATAACGTCGTCAACCATTTGGGCGGCTGCTTCTTGCATATGCGGCAATACATGAGCATAAATCCGTAATGTTACAGAAACGTTAGAATGGCCAAGCATCTCACTCACGACTTTGATATTGACTCCTTTGCCAATTAGGAGTGTTGCAAAGGTATGCCGCAAATCATGAAAACGAATGAGCGGCAACCCGATGTTTTTTAAAAGTGGATGCAACTGCGTTGTATTAAAATTCTTGAAAGTATACATTTTCCCTCGCTTACCTGGAAATACAAGATCATGGGTGGTATCCCACGCATCGCCTATTTCCAAGCGTGCTTTATTAATTCGTTCTCGCTGTCTCATAAGTGCATCCTTTGCAACTTGTGAGAGCACAATGGTTCGACGCCCATGACTTGTCTTTGGGAGTGACAAAGACGTTTTCGTATTAGTCCGCTGCCACCCCCGTTTCACCTCTAATTTGCGTGAGGCAAAATCAATATCCTGCCACTGTAAAGCAAAGATCTCTCCAGCACGCAAGCCTGTCGATAGTACAACAAAATATAATGCTTCAAACCAATCATCTTTTACAGAGGACAGCAGCAATTTAACTTGCTCCTCAGTAAGGACTTCCATCTCATGTTCTTCGCGGCGAGGCGGATCAACCATGTCCGTAATATTCCGATGGACTAGCCCTAAACGCACAGCTTGCTTCAATGCATCATGAAAGACGCTATGAAGAGAGCTAACCGTACCTGCATTCCAACCCTGCTCCAACAACTTAGCATACAAAGCCTGTAAATGATATGGCGATAACTTTGCTAAAGAAACCAGCCCTATTTCAGCGATTATCGGATCAACCAAATATTGATAACGCTGAAACGTGCTCGGATCTACACGATGCTTCTTTATGTCTAGCCATGATTTTAGATATATCTCAACTGTCTGCTTCTCTGATATTACAGGCAAACCAGCATCAACGTCCCGTTGTGCCTTGCGCATTTTCTTGATGACTTCCTCTTTAGTCTTGCCATAGAAGCTCTTACGTTTACCATCAGGGAGGCTCATCCGAGCCTCCCACCGTCCATCATCCCGCTTGTTGATAGTGCCCTCTTGATTCCCGCGTCGCTTACTCGCCATCTCTTTGTCCCTTCTTATGCTAACTCAGCTTGCCGTTGAATGAAGGCGCGCAAATCGACCACCCACACGCGACGCGAGCGCCCAATCTTGATGGATCGGATCTGCCCAGTCAGCACAAGTGTGTTGGCAAAACGAAGGCTCAGGCTAAGCGCCTGAGCCACTTGCTTGACCGTCAAGAGTTCGATGAACGGAGGAGCAATTTCCTTCGCTGTTTCTGAAATCGACATCCCATCCCCCACATGGCATGAATAAACCGCCCAGCATCACACCGAGCGGCTCACCTTATCTCTTTCCCTGAAGTGAATCTATGTGTCACCAAGCTTGCGTTTGCGTTGGTAGGGCTTCTTTGGAGGCAACACGTGGGAGGGCATCAACGGCACCCCGCGCCCCAACGAGCGCGCCTTTTCGCGCACCTCTTCGGTGTAATCCCGATTCTTGACCTCATCCCAATCCTCCATCTCATTCGCAAATGCCCGCAACTCTTGCGAGAGGGTGAGCGTCGTCTCTTCATGCCGCCCATGCAGTACCGAGCGCAGCCGCAACAACCCGTAAATTTCCGCATCAATCGCTACTGCATCATGCACAATCAACTTGCTGCGCGACAACGCCTGTGGTGGTGTGTAGCTGCCAAAATCCGCCCGCTGGATGATGTGCCAGATTGGGTCAGTCGGCCACCGGCCCCGCGTCTTGTCCCCCGCCTGGGGGAGCGTGAGGCGCATCCAGCCCCGATGGGTCACGTCAGGGGCGAGGTCATGCTCAGGCGGCAAACCCACGCCATAGGCCCAAAAGTCGTGATAGTGCTGGATCGCTTGCCAGGGGTCATCCAACCACGCCCCCGCCTCGTTGCCCAAGGTGTTTTGCAT
>JACDGC010000337.1 GCA_013815535.1 Ktedonobacterales bacterium | reverse complement strand
GTCGTGCATGGCCGCACATCTGCCCGCCCGGCGTCCGAAGGATAACGCCGCCCCCATACCACTGGCTGGCCCCGTCGCGGCGATCCACCGCATGCCTCAGCATCTCAACCACCTTTGCCGCCACATCGCTCCCCAGCGCTGGACCCCCTCTGCGTGCTCGCCTGCGTGCGCCAGGGTTAGACAAGATAAGCAGCGTGATGCAGGGGTATCAGATGGGGGTATCTCAACCATGGCATGCGGCGCAACGGCAAGTCTGCCGTTGTTGCGCCGTGGGTCCCACTTGCTTGACCGTGACAAGGCCGCCGTCACCATAGTGTATCAGCGGGCAGATCTTGGCCTCCAGTAGGATTGGAACAGCAGACCGGAATAAGCGCTTATTTGGTATGGTGGGAAAAACTGCACGAAACATCGGCTGAAAGACGAGGTCATGAGATAATGCAACGGCGCGGTTAATTCAGGTGGGATGTGCTCGTCTTTGCTGGTCTTGTCATCTTGCTGTACGGGTAAACGAAAACGAAAGGTGGTGCTTTGCCCTTTGACGCTTTCCACCCCCATGCTTCCGCCGTGCCGCTGGATGATGTTTGCCGACACATATAATCCTAAGCCTAAACCATCGATGGCCGTTTGCTCGTCGGCTGCGGCGCGATAGAAACGTTCAAACACATGCGGCAGATGTTGCGCGCCAATGCCGATGCCAAAATCTTGGACCGTAAGTGTGACCGTCTTGCCATCGGTGACGGATGTCACGCGAATCGTATCGGCGTTGGGCGAATATTTGATGGCATTGGTCAATAAATTGGTAAGGACTTGGCTCAGGCGGTCTTTATCCCCCATAATCCTCTGGTTCGTGACCCCCTCGCTTATGATCAGATGTTGCTCCGAGGTCAGCTGTACCTCTTCAATGGCTTCAATAACCAGCGCATCAAAGGCAAAGGGGGCTTCAGTGAACTGGAGTTGGCCGTGGTTGATCTTGGTCAGGTCGAGGAGGTCGCTGATTAAGGCGATCAATTTATTAATCTGACCTTCCATTTTCCCGAGGCGGGTAACTGCTGTCGCATTGCCTTCTTTCTCGAGGTGCTTTTTGAGGAGTTGGACATAGGCTTTGATGCTGGTCACGGGGGTTTTCAGCTCATGACTCACAATTCCCAGAAACTCATCTTTTTGTTGGTCTCTCCGTACCCGTTCGGTGACATCGCGCGTCGAACCGGCGACCACCGTGACCTCACCATCGTCCGTAACCACGGGCGAAAAGATATAGTCAAAATAGCCCTCGGTCCCTGCGGGGTTCACATACCGCGCTTCAGCGTAGACTTGCTCTCCTGTGGCAACGACCTGGGCAATGTGGGCGTGCAGGGTCGCGGCGAGGTCAGGGGGATAGGGTAACTCGTCAAAGTTTTTCCCCACCAGGTCGTTAAAGGTGATGCCGATGAGATCTAAGAACGGCTGATTGGCATAGGTAAACCGTCCCTCTCGATCAAAAATGTAGACAAAATCCGTAATATTTGACAGCGCCACGTCGAAGGTTTTCGCATAGCGCTTGATGTAGCGTGCCCGTTCTTCGTTTTGTTGCCTGAGAATGACTAAATCCGTCACGTCAACGCCATGGGCAAATATCCCAATAATGTCGCCAGCGGTATTTTTCCGTGCTTGATAAATGATATCGACATAGCGCTCCACTAAGGTTTCGTTCGCTGTGACTTGGAGTTGTACCTTCATCTCTTTGCCAATAAAGCGTCTCCCCGTATGAAAAACCTCGTCAAGCAGTTTGATATGCCCTTGGTCCACCATTTCGGGCAGGGCGATGCGGAGCGGTTTACGCAGGATATCCCGCTTACCGACCAGGTGGTAATAGGCTTTGTTGACTAATTCAACAACATGATCTTCTCTCGACAGGATCGCCATAAACGCGGGAGCCTCTTCGAAGAGATCGAGCGGGAGCGCAGGGCCGAGGTCTTCCTGTTTGTCATGAGGGAGTATCTCCATCCTGTTGGTGTACGCTCCCTTCTTCGTGGAATGGCTGGTAAGATGGTTATGCACCTAGAAAATGGGGAGCGTAACCAATCTTCGCTCTCCAATAGCCAGTAACCGCTGTCTCAACAGGAAAAGGGTAGAGTCTTTCCGGCTACGAGTGTACCACATAAATCCGAATTGCTGAATGTTTCAGAAGAGGCACCCACGATGTGTATCTGTACTCGCCTCACCTGCATCACTAGGGTCAGCGTTTTGGGAGTGGATGGCATCCTGGCAAGCCGGGAACGAAGGACCGATTTCCGCGTCCGAGGGTCAAGGAAGCCCCGTAATGGACAGGGATGCTACATAGGATGGTCCATGCTATCACTCTCCGTCGTAATAAGTTTCCCATGGCGGAGGAGAAAGCACGACTAAAGTTCACAGGAGGGTTATTGACCACTCGTTCCTTTAATCGGTGCTTCGTTCTCGGCTTGCCAGGATGCCTATTCCGGTCTGCTGTTCCAACCCTACTCGGAGGCCATCGTGCGTGGCAAAGGGCTTCGTTTGCTCGCACGAGATGCACCTATCTTTGGCAGAGTTGTGGAAAAGATAAAGATGTACCCCTAACCAGAAAAGACGAGATGGCGAGTCGCCAGGACGGACATCGTCGTGGCTTCCCAAACCTTGGGATTTTGCCCTGGCGCTTCCTTGAATGGATGTGCGATACTGATGATAGCTGGCTAACATATCGTCTGCTCCCTATTGCCCGGAGACGCCCACCGCCGTGCGCCCCGCGCCTCGTTTGGAGGTGCGCCCATGTTTGCTCGTCGTCACTGGCCCTATTCCACCCTCCCTGACGCGCTGACCGCCTGGAGCGCGACGTTGCGCTGTGCCACTGCGACCCGTGCGAAGTATCACCAGCAGCTCACGGTGCTGCTCGCCACGACCGATCTGGCACGGCTGCGCGCGACGGATCTCCCCCTCTTCGCGGCGCAGATCGCGCAGCGCTGGCCGGGCCGGGGGACGCGCAATCGGGCGCGCACGGCGCTCCGCACCTTCCTCAGTTGGGGGTGTCGGCACGGGCTGGGCCACCGGTCGTTGACCCTCGATGCCATCAGCGAGGCGCTGCCACTGGAAGCCCATACCCCCCCGTCGCCCCCGGTTCCCTCACCGCTGCCCCTTGTGACGCTGCAAGCCCTCCTGCCCAGCTTGCCGCTGCGCACCCGCGCGCTGGTGGCGCTGCACCTCGCCCTGGCCTTGCCGCCCGCGGCCCTCGTCACGTTGTGCTTGAGTGATGTCACGCTGGCCCCACGCGGCCTGATCGTGCATCTGCCCACCGGTGATCGGGAGATCGTGGGTCCAGCGATCAGCGAGGCCCGCGCCTATATCAAACACCGCCTGAAAGGGAGTGGAGGTGACTTGGCCGCCCCGCTGTTCGAGGGCTGCGCCGGGTGCGCCATCTCCCCCAGCTATGCCCGGAAGCAGCTGCATGGCGTTGCCGTCGCGGCAGGGATGCCTGGTTCATTGCTCGCCGCTGTGCGCCAGCAAGGGGGTGGTCTCGGTGGCTGGTAATATCGCCCCTGCTTTGGCGCGGGAATGCCGTTTTCCCCGCAAATGGACAAGCGAGCGGAGCGGCAGGTGCCGCAGCAGCGCCGAGGCGCTCAGGCGTGGCTCTCGCAGGAGGCGCGTCTGCCATTTTCTAGATTCTTATGCCCCCCCTCTTTATTTTTCACGGAAGCGAGGTCCCGTATGCCGAAGACGCCACCCCCGGTTCCCACCACTGAGCAGCTGCTCATCGCGGGGATCCTGAACTTGCCCCTGGCCCCCGCCGAGGTCCTGGGCACTTTCGCTGGAGTCGTCCGTCAGCATGCCCAGGTGATCCTCACCGACTGGGATGGGGTGGGGCTGGTTCAGGCGTTGCACCCCCATTGCTTAGGGGCTAGCCGGATGCAACTCTATGCCTTGACCGCCTGCGGATTGCGGACGCTTTTTCCCCAGCTCGCGGACCAACTCACCCAAGCGACCCACTGGCAGCTCGACCCCGGTGGGCTGGTGCTCTCCCATGTGCCCGCGCTCTTGCGACGGCAGACCGCTTATCGGGTGGCCGCCCGCATCTATGCCCAGGCCCAGGCCGATCACCCGCAGGCACGCCTCCGCTGGCGGCTCTTCCTCGACAGCCACTATCACCTCACCGTGGACTACGACTCCCCCAGGCGGCGGGGACCGACGACGCGCCGCATCACGGTACCCAGTGATCTGGCGCTGGAGGTGACGGTGCAGGACGGGGAGGCGACCACCTGGGAGCAGGCTCAGGTGTGGCTCGATGATGGCCTGATGGCGCTACCCCGTCTGCAAGCCCGTCTCCAGGTGCTGGTGGATGCCTCCCGCCACGCGCCGCAGACGACCCCGCGGACCTTCGTCATCGTGCGCGATCTCGCGCGGCTGGGGATGTGGCAGCTGGCCC
This sequence comes from Ktedonobacterales bacterium, assembly GCA_013815535.1. GTDB lineage: Bacteria > Chloroflexota > Ktedonobacteria > Ktedonobacterales > JACDGC01 > JACDGC01. The sequence continues at coordinate 721 of JACDGC010000337.1, read as the reverse complement.
TCGATGCGGTGGCGGAGGGGGGTCCGCTGCCGCCCGGCGCCCTGTGTCTGCTGCCCGTGCCCTGGCCCTGGCCGCTCTCCTGTGGGGGCCAACCGGCTCCCGCGCGGCCCTGGCAGGAGCAGTGGGTGCCCTTCGGACGCGCGCGGGGGCTGGGAAGCGTGCGGTTGCCGCCCCTCGTTCCGGATCGCTGGCGCGCGCAGCCCGTGGCGCAGCCCTTTGGGGCCGCCGCGCCCGCCACCGTGCCCAGGCGTGCCCTGCCCGCCTGGCGGCGGGCGTTGCTCACGGACCTCACGCGAACGGGCACCATCGCCGAAGCGCGCGCGGTGCTGGCCGGACGCCGGACCCAGCAAGCGAAGCGGGCGACAGTGGTGGCGCGGGCCTGCCTGGAGAAGGATCATTCCTTGGCGCTACCCCTCCTCGCGCCCATCGCGGCGACGCCCTTGATCACCCGCGCGGACCTCGCACGGTTGTGGGGGGTGACGCCGCGGAGCCTCGATCTCCGGCTGGCCCCGTTACAGACCGCCGGGCTGGTGGAGGCGCTGACCCCTCGCGCTAGCCCGCGGCTGCCCTTACAAGGGGAGGGTGCCGCGCTCAGCGGTGTGCGGCTCACCGAGTTGGGGCAGCGGGTTCTGGCGGCGCTCTATCCTCAGCCGCTGGCCGTCTACCGACGAGCAACGCGCGAACCCCGCGCGCATGACAGTGGGGTGGCACGCTTCTTCAC
>JACDGC010000336.1 GCA_013815535.1 Ktedonobacterales bacterium | reverse complement strand
CCGCGCAGGCCGTGGTCCAGGTGGGCCGCATGCAACCGCACAGCAGGGAAAGCGGCCCCAGCGCGCCCACAGAGCGCGTGCAACGCCAGCAGCAGCGCCAGGGAGTCCGCCCCGCCCGAGCAGGCCACCACGACCCCCCCTGTGCTCGGCAGCAGCCCCTCGGCAACGCATGCCTGCCGCACCTTGCGCTCGAATGACCGCAGTAGCATTCCCCATTCCCCTTGCACGCACTTCTGCATCTCTCTGCTCCCGTAGTATAACGTATGGTGGATTGATCCAGGTCGAACGTGGCTGGGCCGTATGGCTTCGTGTGGTGTGGTTTCCGTCAGCCCTTCGGCAGGATGGTGTAGAAGTGCGACGTGGTTCATATGCTTGATGGGTCTTTTCGTGCTACTTTTGAGGAACAGGAAATCGAGCAATCGAGGTCCAATCCTTCCACCAAAGGGAATGACAATGATGATGCGCTATGCACCCATGCGCTGGATCGTGTTGGTTGCGCTGGCCGTGGCGCTGGCGGGCTGCACGGGGTTGACAGCGCCCACCACGGAAACCACGAGCTCCCCCCCCGGCGGCCCCACGGCGGTGCCCTGCGCGGCGGGCTGCACGGGAGGGGCGGGCATCCAAGAAGCGACGGTATATGTGCAACCTGACGCTGGCGATCGCCCCGTGGTGAATGCCATCAAGGGTGCCCAGAAATCAGTCGCACTTGAGATGTATCTGCTGACGGAAACGAATGTCATTCACGCCCTCGAAGATGCCGCCAATCGCGGTGTGACGGTGCAGGTGATGCTGGAAGCGCACCCCGTTGGCAGTGGCTCCATCACGCCGCAAGAGACGATGGCAACGCTGAATGCGGCGGGGGTCAAGGCGCAGCCAACCAATCCGGCCTTCGCCCTGACGCATGCGAAGCTCTTGCTCATCGACGGCCAGACCGCCTATATTTCTAGTGGCAACTTCACCAAGACCGCCCTGGGTGGGTCGTCGGCTGCCGCTGACCGCGATTATCTGATCGTGGATACGAATGCGGCTGATGTCGCGACCTGCAACGCGATCTTCGCGGCGGATTGGAACCGCACCACGCCCCAAGTGGATGATCCGAATCTGGTGGTGAGTCCGGTGAATGCGCGTCCGAAACTGGTCGCCCTCATCAATGGCGCGAAGCAATCGCTGCATATCGAAGAAGAGGAGATGCAAGACCCTGGCATCATCGCGGCGCTCAGTGCCGCTGCCGGGCGTGGGGTGAATGTGCAGGTGGTGGTGCCCAAGCCCAGTTCTGCGAGCAATAATGATGCGCAGGGCGAGCAGCAGTTGCGCGGGTCGGGCGTGCGTGTCGTCCAGGTGGACGACCGGAGCAACCAGAATTTGTACATCCATGCGAAAATCATCATTGCTGACGGCACGCTGGCCTATGTTGGCTCGGTCAACGTTTCGACGCAATCGATGAATAAGAATCGGGAAGTCGGCGTCCTCGTCGCCAATGCCGCTGTCATCCGACAACTCGATGCCAGCTTCGCGCAAGACATCGGCAGCGGCTCCTAGCCCATCCCAGTCACTGAGGGGAGAGCGAAAACAGCATGGGAACTGCCGCCATTCGGGATTGGCAAAACTTTTACATCCTCATGGGGACGGCGGTTGCGACCCTGGTGGGGCTGATCTTTCTGGCGCTGTCGCTGGCTGCGGGCCGGACCTCGGGGCGGCGCCCCACCGAGACGAAGGCATTCGTTTCGCCAACCTTGATGTATTTCGTTTCGGTGTTCGTCATCGCGGCCCTGTTTCTCATTCCCACGCAAACGCTGGCGCATCTGGGTCTTGCCCTATTGATTTTGGGCACGGTCTATGTGGGCTACACCGGGGTTGTCCTGCGGTTGCTCATCATCGAGAATCGGCGTGATCCCCTGTATTTCGGCGACTGGCTGTGGAATATGGTGCTGCCTGCGCTGAGTTACGCAGGCGTGGGTGCGCTTGCCATCAGCTTGCTCAATGGGGACGGCGACGCGCTCTCGTGGCTGCCGATGCCGACGCTGTTCCTGGTTCTGCTTGGCATCCGCAATGCCTGGGGCCTACTCGTCTATATCCTCTATTTTGATGCGATCACCTGAAGTTGGGCTAGCCAACAACAAAGCGCGCCGCCAGCCATCCTTCATGGGGCCAGTGGCGCGCTGTATGCATGTCATTGCGCAGTGTAGGAGAAATTGGTGAAGGTCGCCGTTCCCTTCACATCACCGAGCATCACCGCCGCTAACCCCAGCGCGTAGGTGGTGGAGTTGCTGGTGTCGGTGAGGGTCGCCACCTGCGTGCCATTGATGCTGAGCACCTGGGTAGACCCCTTCACGTTCACCGCGATGGTGTAACTGAGCGCTGGCGTCACAAAGCCATTCATGGGTGTGCCCTTTGTGGCGCCATTTACGGTGCTGGTGATGGCCCACAGGCCTGTGCCACACACCACTAAGCGATCAAAAGATGTCGCTTCCGCACTGCGCCGTGTGATGAATCCGCCACATGAGGTGGTGGCATCAAGCGCCACTTTCGTTGAGAGCACATAATCATTCGCCAATAAGCCATTGAGCCCATAGAACTCTACGACGCCACGTGTGCTTGCCTTGGGGTCTTGCGTGACGTGGAGGCCCTTGGTATCGCATTGGGTGGTGGTGCCTGCCGCTTGCAGGAATTGTGGTTGCCACTGACCAATGCCCTTATCACACCCAAAGCCAGGGGTGGCTGTCGTGTATGGTTGCTTGGCTGCTGTTGTCGCCTGGGCGGTGGCGGTCGCCAACAGCGAAGCCGTGCTGAGGGTGGGGTCGGCCTCAGGCGTGTAGCTGAACTGCGAGAAGGTGGCTGAAGCGGGGGCGGTGGCGCCAAAGTCATACAGGAAGAAGGCGACCGCATCTGTCGAGGCGTATGATCCCTCGGTCAGGGTGACTACCTTCGTCCCGTTGACGGTGAACGACATGGTGGGTCCTTGCACATCCACCAACATGGTGAAGGTGCTGTCAGGTTTCGCCAAGAAGCCAAAGCCCAGGCGTTGCGGTGTGCCGCCGGGGGCCGTCCCCAAGATCGCGTGCCAATTGCCGCCTTTATAGGCGGCGAAGAGGTGGCCACCACCCTTCAGTTGGTGGTGCACATCAATGCCCACCGCGACGTTGGAATCGCCGCTGACAATCGTGCCAGTGATCCCCACTTGATAGCTGCGCGGATAGGCCGCTGCGGGCTTGAAGAAAACTTCGGCGGCGGTCGAGAAGCTGCCACTTTGCTTGAGCAGATAGTTATTCGCCTGGCACGTGCCGGTGATGTTGCTGTCGCTGAGGGGTTGCCAGTTGGCTTTGCCCGCGCCGGTGTCGCAGCTTGGCCCAGGCAAAGCCGCCGCGTAGGGGGCAGGTTTGGCCGGAGCGGCGGAGGTGGTGGTGAGGTAGTGGCGTTTCACATAGGGATAGCCATATTTCACGCCACCAAAAGCGAGGCCCGCCATCACCAGCAAGGTGAGCAAGATGCCAATACCGCGCCCCGCGCCGCGCTTCTTGGCGGCGGGCGGTGGCGGTGGTGGCACGCCCACGCGCACCGAGGCGCGATTGGGCATCGAGCGTGGGAAATTGTCGATCCCAGCACTGCCGCGCCCATAGGGACCGCTGCGGTCGATGGGGCCGCGTGGCTCACGGGTATATCCGCTTGAGCCAAAGCTGTCGCCCCGTGGTGGGTAGGATGCCCCAGGGCCGGGACCACGTCCACCGCGTTGGGTGCGGGCCGCGTCATCCAGCGCCTCGGCTACCTCGTTCGCTACCTGTCGGGGGGATTCCATGGGGATTGGCTCGAAGGTCCAGGGGCCACGTGGCAGATCCATCGACTCGGCCAGCACAGGGATGAGCTCGGGGGGGCGCGCTCGCACGGTGGCGGCAATCGGTGCGGCGTTCCACTGGCGTGCCCGCAGGACCACCACGCAAAACGCGCTTTCAGCGTAGTCTTCGGCCATTTCGGGGGTGTCGGCCAGAATGACGCGCCACCCGATCTCTTGCAGATCGTCGGAGAGTCGGGCTGCCCGTGGATCGCCCGGTGCGCTCACCACCAACACTTGGGGTCGGCGTGGCACCGACCGCTCGCGTTCACTTCGCATGACGCCACCTTGATTATGTGAAATCGGCTAATAAATCGTTCCTGTTGCTCGCCAGTATAGCGGCTGAGCACACTGCTGTCAATCTTCGTACGGTTTTCGACAGCGCTGGTGCGCTACAATGAGGTCGTGAAGATGCCAATTGTGGAGGAAATACCGCGTTGCAAGATGAACCAGCCGTGCTTGTCAGACAGGGCTATGATGTCGTCGCCCAGCGCTATCTGGCATGGGCCAAGCCCTCGCCGACGCGCGCCCGATATTTGGAGCTTCTCCGTCAATTGCTGCCAGCCCAGGGCCGCATCTTAGAGATCGGTTGCGGCGCGGGCGTCCCGGTTGCCCGCGATCTGGCTGCCGAAGCGGAGGTGGTGGGCGTCGATATTTCCGCCACCCAAATCGCGCTGGCACGCCAAGCCGTGCATCAGGCGACATTCATCGCGGCGGATATCACTCAGATGGATTTTCCACCCGCTACATTTGATGCCGTTGTCTCTTTTTATGCCATCTTGCATATACCTCGTGCCCTGCACGCGGAACTCTTTACTAGTGTCGCGCGCTGGTTGCGGCCAGGGGGCGTTTTTGTGGCTTCGCTGGGCGCGCAAGATTCGCCCGACATGGTCGAGGCGGATTGGTTGGGGGTGCCGATGTTCTTTAGCCATTTCGATGCCGCGACTACAATTGCTCTGCTGCGTCAGGCGGGTTTGCACCTGACGCATGCTGAGGTGGTTGCCGAGGATGAAGATGGCGTCGCTGTGCCTTTCCTATGGGTGCTGGCCCAGCACGGTGGAGATGCCCCCTATCGACCCTCATAATGTGGGGGGCGTTTTCCCAGAAAGGCCGTGACGGCCTCGCGGTGGTCGGCGGTATTGATGGCGATGTCTTGCAGTTCGCCTTCGATGCGCAACGCCGTGGCCATGTCGCTGTCAGCGGAACGATAGAGTTGCTCTTTGATCAAGCGATAGGCGACGGTGGGGCCGTTGGCGAGCCGGGTGGCGAGTTCGCGCACGGTCGCCTCGAATGCGTCGGCGGGGACGCAGCGGTTCACCAG
>JACDGC010000335.1 GCA_013815535.1 Ktedonobacterales bacterium | reverse complement strand
GCCGGGTTGGGGTAAGCCTTGCCCATTGGCCACTTCGCTCCAGCCCGCCCGGCCATTATAGGCTCCCCAAAAGTCCGCGCCATTGGGATGCGCGGGGAGATCGATGCCCGCCTGGCGATAGACGCCATCGACGAAGGCGACACATTGCACGTTGCCGTTACCCCAGCCGGGCGTGTTCCACGCCGCTTGCGCGGCGGCTGGGGTCTGGCTGGCATCGTAGCTGGTGAAGTTCGCGCCACGCAGATCAGCCGCCAGTTGGTTCGCCACCGCAGCGATGTGGTTGCCCGTGGGGGTGGTGGTCACCCCTATCCCGGTTCCTGCCACAGGGATGGTGGGCGGGCTGGCAGTGGTAGTGGGGGCGGCAGTGCCAAGCACGGTCGTGAGCAATGCCGCGAAATCTTGCGTGCTGGCTGTTCCATCAGCGGTCGTGGGGTCGGTGGACATCGCGGCAGCCATACTCTGGCTTTGGGCTTGCATCAATGCGACGAAAAGCTGCGCCTGGGCTGCGGAGATGCCCGAACTGGGTTGTGTCATAGATTTCCGTACCTCGCTCTCGATTTCTCTTCCATGGTAAAGCACAGGCACCGTTTTTCCCTAGGGCTATTCGTCCCGGAGTGATGTCCTAAATCGCGTATCTCATGCGTTGTAAAGAATGAGGGCGGCAAAGTGGCTCCTTAATGGGGACGCCTCTGGCCACAGCAGCCCGTTGGGAGAACATTCACTTGAAGGAATCAGCAATGCCTGACCAGCCAGCGCATGCCGATATCGCCGACGCCGCGACGCAACGGGTCGCCGCCACGAGTGCCATCACGCAGCAACCAACTCAGCGGCTCCCGTCACCACCGCAGCCTAGGGCCCGCAAGGGGCGACGCTGGCTAGTTTCAGTGTTGGCGGTCGTGCTGGTGGCCTTGGTGGGCGGGACGACGCTGTTGGTGTCGCATAGCACCACCGGCAGCATCACGCAAATTTTTCGCCCAAATGCCACGGCAACGCCCACTCCGCCGCAGAAGACGCCCTTGCCTGGTGTGACGATGGCACAGCGGAACGCGGCCACTGGCTGCGCGGCGGGTGCGCCACCACCCTATGCTGGGCTCATCAACAATGGGCGCTATCCAGGGACCGCCAGCCCGCCACTCAACGAGGTCGCCCTGACCTTTGATGATGGGCCAACGCCATATTCGACGCCCACGATTCTCGCATTTTTGGAAAAAACGCACACGCCCGCGACCTTTTTCGTGGAGGGTCAGTTTGCCGACCTCTGGCCCACGTTGGTGCAGCGTGAGTGGAACGATGGCTTTGCCATTGGCGCGCATAGTTGGAATCATCGCAACCTGACGGCGCTGGCACCCGACGAGTTGCAACGGCAATTCAGCGCCACGATGGCGGCGATCCATAAAGCATTGGGCAAGAATATGTGTCTGTGGTTGTCGCGCCCACCCTATGGCTCGGCCAAAATGCGCGAGATCACTCTCGCCGCTAGCTATGGCCTTTCGACGATCAATTGGGATGATAGTAGCGCTGATTGGCTGCGCTCTGGTGCGAACGCGATTGCCCAGACCGTCTTAGATCAAATTCGCCCTGGTGGCATCGTGCTGATGCACGATGGCCCTGCGGAACGCGAGCAAACAGCCCAAGCGCTGCCGTTGATTCTCGCAGGTCTTCAGGCGCGCGGCCTGAAGCCCGTCACGATCCCCCAATTGTTGCAAGACGGGCATTTCCCTGGCGTTGTGGTGCATCCATTACCCAACCAGCCGACAGGGACGCCCCCGCCAGATAATGTGCCGCAAGCATGGGTCGCCCCCCAGCGGCCAGCCGGCATGGCTTAGTCGTCGATGCCCGCGACATGGCGATAGCCCCGATAGATGACCCCACACAGCAGGGTGATGACCAGCGTGATGATCAACGCGCCGATCAGCGCGGGCGTGGGATCGATGTTATGGGGGTTCCCGGCTGCGCCAAGGATGGTCATCACATAGCCAAAGAGAAATGCCAGGGTAAACACGGCCACAGGGATGGCTGGCAACGTCACTTTCAGGAAATGGCGCCCCCGCTCGGCGTCGGGGATGTAGCGTTGCGCTGCCTCGATGAACCAGGCATCACGGCGCAATGGGATGATCTTCGCAGGCGGACGCGGCAGTCCATAGGCCTCGCCGTCGATTTCTTCACGGTTAATTTGCATACGTTATGGCTCAGCCTCCTCAGGGTACGCGGCACCGGGGTGATGCCCTAGTGAGTACAACGCCCCAACCACAAGACAGTATCACCGCTCTGCCCTTTGACTGTATAAAAATGGTCACATTGTGTCCAATTCACTGCTGGTGCATGCTATAATGCGTGAAGATCGGCAAACCCTCCCCTGTCACTTAGGGGTTCACGAGCCAGGCTCCTCTTGAGGTTTTTACATATATGAGTCATAAAGGGAATCAGCGCGGTAAGGGGCGGCCAGACAAGCCGCGACCAATCGTGCAACACGCGACCGCGCCCCGGGCGGTCAAGGCCGTAGCGCCGCCCATCAGTGTGTCGCCCGCTGTGCCTGAACCATCTGTGGCCGAAGGGTTGCCACCCGCGCAACCACCCGTCATACAGAGTGCAGAGCTACCGCCCCCGGTACCTGTCGCTCCGCCAGTCGCCGCGATCATCAGGCCACCCGTGCCAGCCCCGGTGGCGGTGCCGCAAAGTGGCACGCCACCGCATCCCCCAAATGGGCCACGCGCGATGAATGGGCGTGCCCCCAGCCCGCCGGGCAGCAGCCTTGCCAGCCCCCTGTCTGGTCACCCAAATGGGCACCTGCCTGTGGAGGGCAAGAGCACCAAACACATCACCCAGCGCACCGCGACGCCCCCCGGCGAACTGAGCGAGATGTTCGAGACGTTGCGGGCTTTGTTTGTGCGCGACCGCACCAATGGCTCACGCCCCGATGCGGCCCGCTGTGGGATCTGCTATCTGACCTTTGCCCGCGAAGAACTGACCTATCACGAGGAGGCGGGTTTCTATGCCTGCCCCGACTGCCAGCAAGCGTTGCAAGCGCGTGGCATTGCCATGTTGCGGCGCCAACGCAGATGAGGGGCGCGGCCAGCTCACTAGGACCATTCGCCAATAGCTGTGCCATGCGGTACAATGGGGAAGAGAATGCTCTTGAATCGTGGCACCCGCACTGGTGCCGCGTGTGATGTAAGCCCAAGAAACCAGTAAGCGGGGAGCGTACACGTGTCATTCCCCATTTTGAGTGCCATCATCTTCGTGCCGCTGGTTGGCGGCATCATCACGGCTACCTTGCCACGTCGGGTGGCGTGGCCCGTCGCGCTGGGGATCGGCCTGATCGATCTGGCACTGATCGCGGCGGTTGGCGCCCAATTCGGGCGCATCGGTGGTTATCAATTTGCCGAGCATGCGCCGTGGATTCCGAGCCTGGGGCTGGAATATAGCCTGGGGGTCGATGGCATCAGCCTCTTCCTGGCCATCCTGACGGCCCTGCTGGCGGTGATCGCCATTGCGTCGTCGCGTGGCGAAGTGCCAAATGGCCAGCGTGGCGGTCTGTATTTCGGCCTGATGCTCTTGTTGGCGGGGGGCATCCAGGGCGTCTTCTTGACGACCAATGTGTTCTTGTTCTACGTCTTTTGGGAAGTCATGCTGGTGCCAGCATATCTGCTGATCGGCACCTTTGGTGGGCCACGCCGCGCGTATGCCGCCATCAAGTTTGTGATCTATACCGCCATTGGCAGCTTGCTGATGCTGGCGGGGGTCATCGGACTGGGCGCGGTGGCCACGGCCAGCGTTGGGCATTTCACCCTTGATCTGCCCACGCTGGTGCATCACGTCCCCGCCGGGGCGCAGGGGTGGCTGTTCCTCGCTTTCTTCGCCGCCTTCGCGGTGAAAGCCCCTCTGTTTCCCTTCCATAGTTGGCTGCCCGATGCCTACACCGAGGCGCCGACGCCCGTGACCGTGCTGCTGGCGGGGGCGATGTCGAAGACGGGGGCATATGGCTTCATCCGTTTCTGCTTGCCCCTTTTCCCCAATGCCGTGCGCGACGCCGCGCCGATCATCGAGACGCTGGCCGTCATCGGCATCCTCTATTGCGCGGTGCAGGCGCTGGTGCAGCCAGACTTCAAGCGGCTGCTGGCTTATTCCAGCATCAGTCACATGGGCGTCATCCTGCTGGGCATCTTCGCATTGAATGCACAGGGACTGGATGGCGCGGTCTTGCAGATGATCAATCATGGCATCACCACGGGAGCGCTCTTCTTGATCGCTGGCATCATCGCGGAGCGCACTCAAACGCGGTCAATCCGTGAACTGGGCGGACTGGCGACGCGCTTGCCGATGCAGGTGTTGGTCTTTTGCGTGGCGGCGCTCTCGTCCTTGGGGCTGCCCGGCCTCAACAGCTTTGCGGGCGAGTTTCTGGCACTGTTGGGGGCGTTCCAGGCGAATGTCGTCTTTGGGGTCTTGGGCACGCTCGTCGTCATCCCTGCGGCATGGTACCTGTTGCGCTTCTTCCAGGGGGTGATGGAAGGCCCCTCGCCATCACTGAGTGATGACGGCGGCACCACGCGGCCCCGCACTGCCGTGGCTCGCGACCTGAACGCGAGTGACTTGGCGGTGCTGGTGCCCCTGTTGGCGTTGATGGTGCTGCTAGGCTTCTTCCCTGGCCCATTGCCCGACCGCATCGAACCCTCCGTTACCACCAGCGTGTTGGTGGGGCAGCATCCCGCGCCCACCACCGCGCCGCTCATCACCACCCATAAGTGATGACGCAACAGCATCTGGCTATCATCGCGTATTGAGGAAGTTTAGGATATGGCTTTTACCTATGCCATCAGCGGCGGGGATTGGGCGCGAATTACGCCAGAGTTGACCTTGTTGGCGGCGGCGCTGCTGGTGATGCTGATTGACGCGGCGGTGCCAGCACGCCTGCGCGGGGCACTCGTCATCTTTGGCGTGCTGGGCGTGCTGGCAGCGGTGGCCAGTGTCATCATGCTTTATGCCAGCACGGGGCGCGCCGAGGCCTTCAATGGCATGGTGACATCGGACCCCCTGGCGCTCTTCGCGGGCTTGGTCATCCTGGCGGCGACTGGGTTGTCATTGCTGCTGTCGCCAGGCTACATCGAGCGCCAAGGCACCCATCAGCAGGGCGAATATTACGCGCTGTTGCTG
>JACDGC010000334.1 GCA_013815535.1 Ktedonobacterales bacterium | reverse complement strand
CGACCATCCGTGGCAGCGGACTTTTATTGCTCGCCCTTCGCCATGGGGCGAGTGGCTTGCTTGAGCTTGTCGTTGGGCGTTTTGCGGGTGTGGCCTTTTTGCTTCACCCAGGCTTCCGCCTGTGAAGCGACCCCGGCCTCGACCAATTGGACGGCCTCATCGGTGTCGTCGAGCAGCGTCCAGATTTTGAGATCGCTTTCCGAGACGGTGTGCAGTTGTTCCAGCAGCACATCATGCATCCAGGTGGTGAGCGGCTCCCAATAGGCTTTGCCCACCATCAGAATCGGCACATTGCGCTCGTGCTTGCCCGTCTGCACCGCCGTCACCAGATCAAAGAATTCATCCAGCGTGCCATAGCCGCCGGGGAAAAAGATGAACGCCTCTGCTGAGAAGTTCAACATCACTTTACGGCTGAAGAAATAGTTGAAGCTCATGCTGCGCTTCACATAGGGGTTGATGCGCTGCTCATTGGGCAACTGGATGTTGAGCCCCACGGACTCGCCACCAGCCTCAAAGGCGCCCTGGTTCGCGCCCTGCATGATGCCCGGGCCGCCCCCCGTGACGACGGTGTAGCCCCGCTCTGCCAGCTTCCCCGCCAGCGTCCGCGCCTGGATGTAGTAGGGGTTATCCTCCGCCAGCCGCGCGGAGCCAAAGAATGTGACGCTCTTTTGGATGTTCGCCAGAAAGCTGAAGCCATCCACAAATTCGCTCATGATGCGAAAGATGCGCCAGGTGGGGTCATGCTCAAAGTCGAAATCGGGCACGCCATTGGTGGGGGAATTGGCCATGGGGAACGCTCCTCGGGGCAGCGAGATGGCACAGCCGCAACGGTGAGCGTCTGCGCCCCCAGAGCATATCACATGGTGTGCCAATTGCCGGGGGAGATCAATCCGCGCCAAGCTCCAGCGCCTCGATGTGCTCTTCGAGGATGTCGAGGTCGGGCCGGGTCGTATCGATGAACCGCGCGACTTTTTCCAGCACCTCGGTCGCGTGGGCACCGCTCGCACTGACATAGGCAAAGCCAAGCTCGGCAATCTGCCAGCGGTCTTGCTCGCCCGTCTCGGCGGCAGCTACGGCGTAGTCATGTCGCGCCCGTGCCAGCAGCGATTTAACGATCTGGCGTTTGTCTTTGAGGGAGTGGCTCTCGGGGAGACGTAAGACGATGCGGAGGGCACCAATCATCATGGCATAGATGCGCTGCAGAGGGCCAGCGCCTGCCCCAGAGACGTAGGGAGGGGAATGCAGGGCTGCATTCCCCCCAAGGCAGCAAAGCGAAGGGCTACTCGTCCTCGCCGCCGTCTTCATTCATCGGGTCGAGGTCATCATCCTCGTCATCCTCTTCAGCGATCAGGTCATCGCTTTGCTGCGCCTGGGCCCCATCAATGAGGTTGCTCATGATGGAGGTGCGGCGCGGATAGGGATTGCCTGACGTGATGGCCGCCGTGGTCGACGAACCATAGGATGGCTGGCTCTGATTCCACTGCCCATAGCTGGCCGAGGGCTGACTTTGAGCGGTGGTCGCCAGCACGGCCTCCACCATCGGATTCGCACGGTTCAGGCGCAGATCCTCATTGCCTTCGTTGTCGATCTGCAAGGTCAAAATGCCCTGCTGAATGCAGGTCTGCAAAAGGTCGCGGGCCGAATCGCGGGTGAGGCGACCACGGAAGCGATTCTTATGATTATAGGGATCGCCGATGAAGTTGGAAACACCAATGACGGTGCGCCAGGCCCAATGGCGGTCGATATAGTCAAGGAATTGCAGGAACTGCGGGTCGGTCGGCTCGACGCTGGCCACCATCATGGGCGACATCTGCTGACCAGGGAACATCTGATTCGCTGGGGGACCAAAGGTGTTGTGGTTGCCCAGCAAGATGAATTGGTTGGCTGCCGCTGTCAGGTCACGGCTGACCGTGCCTGGCACGCCCGCGACGACGACAAATTTATTCAGGCGCAGTTTCAAGCGCGCACAGATGCGGGTGAAATCGCGATCACCGGTCATCAAGACGAAGGTGGAAATTGAGGGTCGGTCGAAGACCGTTTCAATGATATCCATCAGCATATTGAGGTCAACGGTGCTTTGGGTGCCATATTGGGTTTGCCCATTCGCATTGCCATTGAATGCGGCACCAGGCCCGCCACTATTCGGGACGGGGTCAGGCGTCGGCTCGGGCAAGCGCACCTGAGCGATCTCACGTGTGGCTTCACTATCCGTCTCATCATCGCCAGAACCATTCAGGGCATTGACCTGGCTGTCTCCAGGGGCATTCCACGTGTGATTTGCATTACCATTAGCGGGGGTCCAAGTCGTCGAACGATAGCGGTCGCGTTGCTTCGCCGGGCAATCGACGCGGTCGATCATGGCCGCCGTCAAACTTCCCTTGAACATTTCGGGCTGGCGACTCCAGTCCGCATAAGCCTTGGCGACCATGACGGTACCATAGCGCCGCGCCACATTGATCAACTCTTGCGGATCGGGCTCACGATGCTGCGTGTTGAGCAAACTATAGCGAATGTTCTCGAAATCAATGAAGAGGGCAATCTCTTCAGCCATTGGGGGAGTCTCCTTTGAGGTACACAAATGGGAGCTATTGGGCGATGTGATTGAGGAAGCGTCATACTCCCGCGAGCACATGATGCCAGAAACGGAGCGCAAAGCACCACGACCAAGCCGTGCCGCACATCCGTTGCCAGTCTCATCTACTGGCATGGATCGCGAATATCATTGCTGAGTGTGCGCTCGCATGGAATGGCAAAGAGTGGTGGGCCGTGCAACACGATGGGGAGCTTCCCATGAGCATACGCGATAAAGAAGCATCTCGACGTTCGGCCCTCAAAACGACATTTCCATAGCCACGCAGAACGTGGTTGGCAGCATGCAATGCGAGAAACAAACACGCACACGCCTTACCTCAACTAGGTAAGGTTAAGCAATATACATCCAATATACCACAATCAGGTGCAAAAGTCGAGAGATATGGCAAACACACTTGGACCGCCTCCATTTGGCGGTCAAGCGTTCCTATTTCATGCCCCTGTATTCAAATAAGACACACCATCTTAACCAAACAGGACATCAACATAGTTTGCCCTCATATGATAGCATAGTTCGGGGAGAAGCACAATACAAGAAAATGCTTTCACGGTATTTCCACAGTGTTTCATGTGCGATGCAGCAAAGCAAGCAGGCATTTTGGCAATGAACTTGCTGCACTGTAGCGTTCACCCACAACAGAAAGGGTCTCACCACCAATATGGCTACAAAAGAACAGGTACGACTTCAGACAGAGCCGCGCACCGCGCTGGGTCACCACGCCCGTGTGCTGCGCCGCGAAGGCAAAGTGCCCGCGCGCATCTATGGGCATGGTGACTCCGTCCCCGTGCAGATCGACGAGCGGACCTTCACGCGCTTGCGCGAGACGCATCAGACCTCGGGCGTCATCTACCTAGCGCTGGGCGAGGGTAAGGCCCCCGAGACGGTGCTGGTGCGGCACATCGAACATGAGCCGCGTTCCGGCAAGATTCTGCACATCGACTTTTTTCGCGTGCGCATGAATGAACTCATCCGTGGGCGTGTGCCGCTGCGGTTGGTGGGGGAATCCCCCGCCGCCAAACTGAATGGTGGCTCGGTGATAGCCCTGCTGGAAGCCCTCGAAATCGAGAGCCTGCCAGACGACATCCCCACAGCGGCGGATGTGGATGTAACCAAACTGATCAACGCGGATGATGTCATCCATGCGGGGGATATCAACCTGCCCAGTGGTGTGACGTTGGTCACGGATGCCTCCGAACCCATTGCCAAGGTGCAAATGCTGCGTGGGGCGGAGGCCACCCCAGTGCCAGCACCCACCCCGACAGAGGAGCAGGCCGCCAGCTAAACGTTCAGCGTGGCCCCTGACCATCCGCCTCTGCGCGGCGGTTAGGGGCCACGTGTCGCGCGCTTCATCGCAAGGATGCATGCAAAATGGGATATCTCGTCGTTGGACTGCTGATTGCGGGGCTAGCCGCCGCGCCATTGCTTGCCTGGGCACGGCACCTGCTGGCGAGTGTGCCCCCGGAGGACGCGGCACCCGTCGCGCTCGTGGGCATGGGAACACCCACGCTGGAGCGTCCCGCACCCACTCACCTGCCCATCGCCATCAGCCCAGGCTGGGCGGCGTCGTTGCGCTGGGGTTTGTGCGCGCTGCTGCCGCTGGCGCTGTGGCGAGGGGCCACCATGGCGCATCATTTGTCACCTTGGGTCGCGGCACTGGCGCTGATCGGGTGTGCCGCCATCCTGGCGCTGGCGGCGGCCATTGATGGTGCGGCGCACTTGATCTTTGCCGAAATGCTGGCCATCCCTGCCGCGCTGGCGTTGCTGGGTGGGTTGGCGGGGGGAGCATGGCCAACACTGCTGCTCGGTGGCGTGGTCGGAGGGGGCATCATGGGTGTGCTCTACTTCGTGGGGCAGTTCATCTATGGCACCGACGCCCTGGGGTGGGGGGATGTGCAGCTTGGCGTGGCCTTGGGCATCGTCTTAGGCTGGCCGGGGATCGGGCGGGCACTGGTGTGGGGGATGCTCTTGCTGGCGGCGGTGACGCTGGGGCTGCTGGCAACACGACGCATCACCACGCGCTCCTTCGTGCCGCTGGGCAGCTACTTCATTGGGGCCGCCTTGGCATCCTTGTTGGTGCTGCCACCCCCCTGGCTGTGAAACGCCGTGCGCGCTACGCTAGCAGGGCTTGATGCCATCGGGGGGCAAGCCGACGCCAGGGTGCGCGTCGATCCCTTGCACATAGTCACTGTTCTTGGCAGCCCCACGCGTGATGATGGCGGATGGCGCGATGCGATAGATCGTCCAGGTCAGCGAGCAGGCGCGAGGGAGGGTGCTGATGACCCACAGTTCTGCGCTGCGCACCTCATAGACATCTGTTGCATTGCTGGCGGTGTAGGTGTCGCGCCAGCGCCAAAAGGTCTGGCTGCTGTAGCCCCGCAGGTAGAGCGAGAGGATCTGGGTCTGCTGCTGGGTGGTCAGTGTGGAGCCGGTGCCTTGGCTGTGCGTGGTGACGAGATCGACCTCGTCTGAAATGGAGCTATCCACACTCACCGCAGCCTTAGGATCGATTTGTTGAATGCGAATGAGGGCTTCGAGGGGGGTGATGGCGGGGAGGGGGGTCGGCTGCC
>JACDGC010000333.1 GCA_013815535.1 Ktedonobacterales bacterium | reverse complement strand
CAGGTATTCCGGTCAAAGAACTCTACACCGAGCAAGACGGACCTAAGGAATCAGTCGGCGAACCGGCTAAGTTTCCGTTCACGCGGGGGGTTCAAAAGGATATGTATCGCGGCCGGCACTGGACGATGCGCCAATACGCGGGCTATGCCACTGCCGAGGAATCCAATGCCCGCTATCGCTATCTGTTGGCGAGCGGCACCACGGGCCTCTCTGTTGCCTTTGATCTGCCGACCCAGATGGGGTATGACCCCGATCACCCCCTGGCGGAAGGGGAAGTCGGCAAGGTCGGCGTCAGCATCGCCTCGCTCGACGATATGGAGCGCCTCTTCGATGGCATCCCGCTTGACCAAGTCAGCACCTCCATGACCATCAACGCCACCGCGAGCATCTTGCTGGCGCTCTATATCGCCGTGGCGCGCAAGCAAGGCGTCACACCAGGGGCGATCGCTGGCACCATCCAAAACGACATCCTCAAGGAATACATTGCGCGCGGGACGTATATCTTTCCGCCGCGCCCGTCGATGCGCATCATCACCGATATCTTTCGCTATTGCGCCGACGAGGTGCCGAAGTGGAACACCATCTCGATCTCGGGCTACCACATCCGCGAGGCAGGCTCCACGGCAGCACAAGAGATCGGCTTCACGCTGGCAAATGGCATCGCCTATGTCAGCGCCGCCCTCGAAGCCGGATTGGCAGTAGATGCCTTCGCGCCGCAACTGTCATTCTTTTTCAATGGGCACAACAATCTCTTCGAAGAGGTGGCCAAGTTCCGGGCAGCCCGGCGCATGTGGGCCACCATCATGCGCGACCGCTTTGGTGCGCATGACCCCCGCTCGTTGCTGCTGCGCTTCCACACCCAGACGGCGGGGTCCACCCTCACGGCCCAACAACCCGACAACAACATCGTGCGCACAGCGTATCAGGCACTGGGGGCGGTGCTGGGTGGCACGCAATCGCTGCACACCAACGCCAAAGATGAAGCATTGGCCTTGCCCACCCCCGAAACGGCGCTGCTGGCACTGCGCACCCAACAAGTGCTGGCCTATGAAACGGGCGTCACCGACACCATCGATCCCCTTGCTGGCTCATACTATGTCGAAGCCTTGACCGATGATGTAGAACAACGCGCGTGGGCCTACATCAACAAGATCGATGAGCTAGGCGGCAGCGTGCGCGCAATTGAGCTTGGGTACATCCAAAGCGAGATCGAAGAGGCCGCTTATCGCTATCAGCGGGCCATCGAAGAACACGAGCGCATCGTCGTCGGCGTCAATCGCTTCCAACAGCAGGATTCGGTGAAACCACCCGTGCTGCGAGTCGATCCGGCGCAAGAATTGCGGCAACAACGCCACATCACCGACCTGCGTGCGCGCCGCGATAATGTGGCTGTGGGTGCCAGCCTGCAAGCCCTGGGCGATGCCGCGCGTGGTTCAGCGAACTTGATGCCGCACCTCATCACCGCTGTGGAAGCCTATGCAACGCTGGGCGAAATCGCCGATGCGCTGCGCGCTGTCTTTGGCGAATATGGTGAAATTGCGCTTGGATAGTCACTTCTTGAAGAGTCAACGCTGCCTGAAAAACAGTGTGACTAGAACAAAAGTTCGGGGATTGCAAACCCTGGAAAACATGGTATAGTCTCAGCTATACCGATTCACCACCCAGCGTATCTCCGTCTCATTCACGGACCAGCGGGCCAGGCACACGGATGCTGAAGGATACAGAAGCGGCTCGCTGAACAGGAAAGGTGCAGGAATTGCATGAGACAAAGCCATGAAGCGCATCGGCGCGCTTTGAATAGGGATGATTCAGCCTCTGCCGCCCACAACGCCAGCCCCCGCAAGACCATTTCGCTCAGCGAAGTGCATCAGGCCACCGGGATCGCCACGGAAACCATCACCCAATGGGAAGACGCCGAGCACCTCTTCACCACGCCCCGTTCGCACACCGGGCAACGCCAATATAGCGATGAATTGATCCAACGTCTGCTCACCATCAAAAAGCTGGTGGAGCAAGGCATGCCCATGTATCATATTCATCTCTTCATTGATGAACTGGCGCATGCGGTGGCGCGAGCACGGCTGGATGCCCCCCGCCCCCAACCCCACCCCTTGGCGACCACCCAAAAATTCTTGTCGGTGCTGCGCCGGGTGGATGCCGAGATTTTCGCGCAATTGGTGACCCTCAGTCATGACGCGCGCAGCACCCCCAGCGATGCGATGGCGCTGATCCAGCGCGAGCTGGCCATCGTGCAACCGACCTTTGGGGCGCATCGCTTGCTCTTTTGGCTGCGGTTGCCCGATGGCACGTGGCCCGTGACGGAAACCACCCTGAGCCCCACTCAACAACGGCGCTTTGCCCACCACGCGACAACGGCCATCCAGAGCGGCAAAGTCATCACGCGGGTGGTGAGCAAGGGGAATGAAGTGACCATCGCCCCCGTCATCATCGATGCCGAGCAGCAAAGCGTGCTGATGGTGGTGCGCGCCGCCGAACAAGCCCTCGACAAAAGCGAGCAGGCGGCTCTTGAATACATCGCCCAACGCTTGACGCAGTTTTACCATGCCGTGCGATGCTGGATGAATGATCGGCGTGAGTGGAGCTTCCTGCGCCAGTTACTCAATGAAATGCCCCATCCCATCATCATGCGGGATGTCCAGGGCAAAGTCGTCTATTTCAACAAAAGCGCGGAAGAGTTGGCGCAAAATGTCGACGAACTGCGGCACGCACGCGCAAATCACCTGCCCATGCCACCCCCCCTCTGGGATAGTGCCTTCCCCGATGGCACGCGATTGACCCCGGCGAACGTCCCCAGCTTGCAAGCCCTGAGCACGCGTGAAATCATCCGCGATATGCAAATGAAAATCAAAACCTCCGAAGACGGCGAAGATGCGCCAGGGGCCTTTTGGCCTGCCTTGGCAACGGCGGTGCCGCTCTTCGACGAAGATGATCAACTGGCCTTTTCCGTCACCATTTTGCAAGATATGTCGACGCCTGCGCAGATTCAGCATCTCAAAAATAACGTACTTGAGCAGGTGCAGCATCAAATTCACAATGGGCTGACCGCCAGCCGAGGCTACGCGCAACTCATCCAGCGCCAAATCCTCCAAATGTTGGCCAGCACTGATGTCGCGTTCAACCGCAAGATGCTCAACGAGCTTCATGATTACGCGCGCATCATCGCTGGCCAGACTCGCGTCATCGAGAAATGGACGTATGAACTCAACGATCTTGAGAAGCAAGCGCTGGGCAAGCCTGAGTCGTGCTCGTTGACCTACCTCGTGAACGAGTGCATCATGGAGATGCGCCCACTCCACCCCGCATACCATCTCACCTACGAGGTTGATGCAGGTGATGCCTTGCTGGAAGGACAGTGGGTGCCAAACGACATCCGCTTCATCATCACGAATCTGTTGAGTAATGCCATCAAATATAGCCCGCCGCAGTCATCCGTCAGCGTGTTCCTCAGCCGTGGTACGTTAGCGGGCAAAGACATCGCGAAGATGGTGGTGCGCGATCAAGGCCAGGGGATTCCCCCCGATCAATATGAATTTATTTTTGAAAAGGGAGCGCGCATCGAGCAACGTGATGTGCATGGCAACCCCATCCCTGGCATGGGGCATGGGCTGTCGCTGTGTCGCATCCTCACCATGCGCTATGGGGGCAAGCTCTACCCCACCCCCAGCAAAGCAGGGCCAGGCACCGACTTCACGATGAAATTGCAGTTGAAGCCCTAGCAGGGCAGCGTCACCAAGAAGATGCTGCCCACCTCTGGGGTGCTGCGTTCCAAAGCGATGGTGCCGCCCATCGACTCAGCCAGTTGCCGCGCCAAATAAAGGCCCAGACCGGTGCCGCCGATGGCGCTCGCCAAGGGAGAATCAACCCTGGTGAAGCGCTCGAAGATCTGGGCGTGCGCGTCGGCAGGAATGCCAATGCCCTGGTCACTGATGCGCATTTCAGCCACCGCCCCCACCCCATGGGCCTCCACGGTGATCTGCCCGCCCTTGGGGCTATATTTGACCGCGTTGCTCAGCACATTTTCGAGGATCTCTTTGAGGCGTGCCAGATCCGTCATGACAACCAGATCTGGCGCAACCATGACGGTGAATTCATAGGGCGTGCCGTGCAAGGCGACTTGCTTGCGCCGAGCAGCCACCACCTCCTTCACGACTTCCGCCAGCGCCACGGGGGCCAAATGCACCTCGCGTTTGCCATCATCCAGCCGCGCCTGCTCCAAGAGTTGATCCATCAGTTCTTTCATGCGTTGGGCTTCATCCGCAGCGGTCTGCAAAAGGTGGCGCACATCGTCGTCCCTGGCTTGCGGCAGCATCTCCAGCGCCAAGTCCAGATAGCCGACCACCGAAGTGAGGGGCAAGCGCAGGTCGTGCGAGGCCCGCGCGATGAAGTCATCCTTCTGGCGATCCAGGGCGCGCTGCTGCTGATAGGCACGCTCCATATCAAGATAGGTGCGCGTATTTTCGATGGCATGCGCCGCCTGCACCGCGAAAAGCTCCAGCAGCCAGATGTCGTCTTCGCTGAAGGTGGCGGGGGGCGCTTCATCAGGATATTTAGGTGTGACGCTTTCCGCTGTTTTCACCAGTCCAATGACGCCGATGACTTGATTGCGTTGTTGCATCGGCACAGCGGCCACCGCGCGAAACGCGGGATCGTCGAATTCCCCAGTACGCAGCGGATAAGAACGGTAGTCGTCAACGCGTTGGCTTTCCCCGGTGATGGCGACACGTCCGGGCAGACCCGCGCCACGTGGCACCGCCTGCCCCATGTAGTCACGCGGCAAGCCCACCGAGATGACGCATTCCAGGTCGCCCCGCTCACGGTCGGCGTACCAGATGACGCCGCCAGTCGCCTGCACCAGCGCCACCATCTTGCCCAGGATCATCCGCAGCAACTTGGTGGGGTCTTGGCCAAGCTGCGACGCCACCTCCAGCGAGACGCGGTGCAGCTCCACCATCTGCGAGACGCGCTCTTGCGCCTGATCGACGTTGCGCTTTTGGCGTTCGTGTTGGGCAACACGCGCGGTGACGTTGACGCCGACCAGCAGCAGGTCTTCCAAAACACCCCGCTCATCACGAATGGGCGAACAGGTAAAATCCCAATATTCGATGCCCCCCGGCAAGCGAATGGGCAGATCGATCAAGAGTTGCGT
>JACDGC010000332.1 GCA_013815535.1 Ktedonobacterales bacterium | reverse complement strand
ACCATGGCCAGTCAAGAACTCGATCTCACCATCTGCGAACACCCCATCAGCGCCCAGCCACCACCAGTCGTGGAACTGCGCCGCAACCGTGACTATCTGCTCTTGCTGGGTGGGCAAGCCATCTCATCCACTGGGTCGCGCATCTCACAACTCGCCTTTCCCCTGCTGGTGCTGGCCGTGACGCATTCGCCGTTGGTGACGGGCCTCATCACGGCTTTGCGTGCGGTGCCCTACATGTTCTTGGCCCTGCCCGCCGGGGCACTGGTCGACCGCTGGGACCGCAAGCGCACCATGTGGCTCTGTGACGCGGGCCGCGCCATCGCCATCGGCAGCATCCCCGTCACGCTCGCGCTGGGGCGGCTGACGCTCTGGCAGTTAGGCATCGCAACGCTGATCGAGGGCACCCTCTTCACGTTCTATAACATGGCCGAATCAGCCAGCGTGCCGCGCGTCGTCGCCCCCGGCCAAATCGCCAGCGCGACCTCGCAAGGGGTCGTCGTCGACAACATCACCGGCTTCATCGGCCCCGCCGTGGGGGGCGTCCTTTTTTCGCTCAATGCCTTGGTGCCCTTCGTGACCGATGCCGTCTCATATGTTGCCTCGGTCCTTTCGCTCCGGTGGATTCGCACGGAGTTTCAGGCGCCCCGCGCCACCGCCGCCAAGACGCGGCTGTGGGATGACATGCGCGAGGGCATCACCTGGCTGTGGGGGCAGCCAGTGATGCGCTTCGTCGCCTTCCTCACGGGCGGATTGATGCTCTTCAGCAGTGGCTATCCGCTGATAGTCATCGTTTTTGCCAAGCAATTGCACGCCTCGGATGTCACCATCGGGGTGCTGTTCGCCACGGGCGCGGCGGGCGGCATCATCGGCGCACTGCTGGCCGATGTGCTCAATCGCCGCTTCCGCTTTGGGCAGATCATGGTGCCAGTCACCTGGCTGTGGGCACTGGAATGGTTGATCTATCCGTTCGTGCATTCGCTCTGGTTGCTGGCGCTGGCGAATTTCTTGGGGTTCATGATTGTGCCGATGTACCTTGTGACGCAATATGCCTATCGGCTGCAACGCATTCCCGATCACCTGCAAGGGCGCGTCAACAGCGTATTTCGCCTGATCGCCTTCGGCGCGGAACCGCTGAGCCTGGCGATGACTGGCGCGTTGCTGCAATGGCTGGGGCCAGCCGCCACAGTGGTGGTGATCGCGCTCCCCCAAATCGCCCTCAGCGTCGTCGTCACCGCGTATCCCCGCCTCCGCCGCGAATGAGGCAGCGGGCGCTGATGACGGGTCTGTGACGCACACCACTGACCTGCCAGGACTGGCGCGGGTGCTTCGCTCGTGGCATGCGCCGCGTCCAGCTGCCACATGCAGACGCCTCGAGCACAGCCAAATAAGCCACAGAGCGCGAAAGCCAATAGCATCCCCACCGTATCCAAACTGCTGGCCAGAAAAGCACTGAGCGTGGGGAGCGCGACGAAGGAGATCATCTGGCTGTTAGCAAAGCTGCCACTCAGCTGCTGAGACGCTTCCTGGCCACCAAGAAACATCGTAGGAAGCATGCATCACCACGAGATAGCGGGGGACTGATATGAGGAGGGGTGGGGCATCCTTGCCCCGATGTCCTGATTCCCTGGGTGCTCGCTGAGCATTGAGGCGATCACTCAGGTTTCATTCCCTTGGCAAACAGCAGCGTATAAGCTTCCAGCGAGGCGGGGTTCGCCCGATATGCGGCCAGATCAACACGCACGCGATCGAAATCGGCCTGTGTGATGATGCCTGCCTTGAGGGCGGGCCATAGGCGCTCTTCATCCCAGAGGATGGCCATGCGCTCCATGCCCACGATATCGCTATGCACCAACATGATATCCATGTCCAACTGCGCGAATCCGGCTTGCTTCAAGATGCGCGGCAACTGCCGACCAATTTTGGTATTGCCTCCCTGGCGCGTTTGCAGGGTGTCAGCCCGTGTGAGGATCTCCATCATTTCCGGCGACATGGCTGGCTCGCCCAAACCACCCACCTCGGCATCGACATCGTGAATGGCGAATATCCCCCCCGGTTTGAGTACCCGCAGCACTTCGCGCGCGGCCCCGACCGGATCGGGCAAATGCTGGAAGAGGAAGCGTGCCAGCGCGAAATCATAGCTATCATCGGGCAAGGGCATTTGCATGATCGAACCGTGGACGAGTTGCACGCGGTCCCCACGCATATAGCGCAACTGCTGCTCGGCGGTTTCCACCATCACCGGATCGAAATCAACCCCTGTGATGACGCTATGGGGAAGCAACGCCAACAGTTGTTCGGTGACAAAACCAGGCCCCATGCCCACTTCCAGCACCGACATGCCGTCGCGCAACCCAAAGTGGCGCAGCGCCCGTGACTCTTTTTCCCAACCGAGAATGGTTTGCACGCGCAACCGTTCCAGTTCTTTTTCCATCGAACGGCTGACTTCACGAATGCGATATGAACCCGTATCTGACTCTGACATCTGCGGCCTCCTGTGCAAGAACGTGAGCAGCACCGCGTGGCGTGCTCGCCATGATCCAATCAACAGTTGCCCCACTACCCGACCGCACTTGGCACCGGCACCTCAGCCTGTTCTGGCATTAGATAGCGTTCAGCGTGCGCGATGGACGAGAACATGAACCCAACCGCGATCAGGCTAATCAAAATGCCACTGACCCCATAGACCAAGGCAACATTCTGGGTCCGCTCAATGGCGACGCCCCCCATGAACGATCCCACGGGATTCGCGGCCCAAGCCAACACGGTGGCGACACTCAGCACGCGCCCTAACAACTGGTTGGGCACGATCCCTTGCCATAAACTCGTGAAGTTGATATTGAACAGCACGCCCAGGCCCGAAATGCCCGCCCACCACACCAACGCCACACCAAACCACGGCGCGCTGGCGAGCAACACCGTGCCCACCCCAAAGAGGAAAATCGCCCCAAGCGCGACGCGGCTGAACGCCCAGCGTTTGCGCAGCACTTCGGCCAGCAGCGCGAAAATCACCGCACCCACACCACCAGCCGCGAAGAGCCAGGCCACCTGGGCATCGCTGGCATGGTAGCGCGCCTTGGCAAAGAACACTAGTTGGGTATTCGCAACCGTCGCGAAGACGTTGATCAGCGCCATCATGATGCACACGTTGCGCAGCACAGGGTGGCCCACCACGTAGCGCACCCCCTCTTGAATGGCCTGGCCGAGGTTCGCGGGCGCTGCATCAGTCGTCTGATTAAAGCTGACGCGGATCAAGGCGAGCGTCACCAGCGAAACGCCAAAAGATGCCGCATCCACGAAGAGTAGCGCGGACAGTGGCAGGATGAAGATCAACACCCCGGCCAACAGCGGACCGACCACCGCCGTCGCCGAAAAGCTCGCCTGAATGCGCCCATTCGCTCGCAGCAGTTCATCCGCCCCCACCAGGCTCGGGACCGCCGCAAACTCCGCCGTGTTAAAGGCATACGAAAGGGTGGAAAGCAGAAATGCAGCAAGGTAGATGTGCCACACCGCCAACAGGTGCGCCATTGCCAGCACGGGCAACACGCACAAGATGCCAGCCCGTGCGGCATCTGTGAGGATCATCAACCGCTTGCGATTGACGCGATCCACCCACGCACCAATGAGCAAGCCAAATAGCACATAGGGCAGATCATAGGCGACAAAGGTGAGGCTCAAACTCAGTGCCGACCCCGTGAGTTTATAGACCAACAGCGGCAGCGCAAACATCGTAAAAGCGCCACCAAGATTCGAGAGCGTTTGACCAGACCAATACATCATGAACGGACTTTTTGCGGACTTGAACCGCTGGTTCGCTGACATACCCATCGCCTCCTGCGGGATGATGACTGCGCAAGCGCGGGCTCACGCGTCGTCTTCTGAGCGACTAGGGGCTGGTTGCAAGTCGGGTGGCGCACGAAAGAGCGCATAAACGAAGCCGTAGACATCACCACCTGGGTCCAGGGGTTCGTTGAGCAGCTCTTCCACCAACGCGTCTAGGCGGTCGGCGTAATAGCGCGCCCGACTTGCCGTCAACCGAACATGCGGAAACCCAGCGGAAAGGGTGGGATCTTCCTGCGACGCGACCAGCGCTTCAGCCAGCTCTTGCTGGCCCTTAGCCAAGAAATCTTCCTCCACGGATGCCACACCCACGACATCTGGCGGAATGGCGAAGACAAAGATGCGTGCCGATCGAGCGTAATATTTCGCCTGAATGCCATGCACCAGCCGACGCGCCACGATCTGCACCAAACCCGCCGCTTCGAGCACCTGCATGTGGTGCGCGATGGTGCCAGGCACCGCCCCCAGTCGCACGGCCAATTGTTTCGCCGTCGCGGTTTCGTGCTGCAACACCACCAGAATGCGCGAACGCATCGGATCGGCTATCGCCCTCAGGTGCTGTTCGGTGCTGAGCACCATGCGCGCGGGCAAGATGGGCATTGCCGGGGCAACGGTGGAAGCAGCAGCGCCCGCCAGCTCATCGGTCATGCACTTCCTCCTTAAGAATAATATCGGACGAGCGATTCACACCCCACGTGCGACATTTACCGCACAAACCAAGTATAAAAGCAATGTACCAGAAAGTCAAGTGGGCCATAGTGTGCTGGCTCAGATTGAGCGACGGCATGGTGAAAGACACATCGCACCAGGAATAGCGATGCGATAGCCTGGACGCATCCATTTCCATAGCGTAAGAGCCTGACAGCACCGATGCGCTACTTACAAATCAACATTCTTATCCAAAGCATCAGTGAATGACACATCTGGGGATAACTCCACGGCAAAATAGGTGGCAACGACTTCACGAAATTCAGCCTCATCTTTGATCAAGCGTATCGTGGTCTGCTCTGGCGCGTAAATCTTGAGTTCGTTATCATAAAGCGCAATGCGCCCGGTTGGCGTGTGGATGGCCAGCATGCGATGTTGTGTGAAAGGCGAGGCTGGGGAAGTCGAGTGATAATGATTCATGACGGCATAATCACTGGGATAAAACGGCTCCAGCGTAAAACCGTAGAGCGACCGCCAAGCACCTTGATGCGCTTGTTCCAACAACCACCCCCAGCGGGCACCCGCCGTCAGGCGATACTGTGCCAAACCTTGCGTGGACGTTGCTCCGTCGATGAGCGGCAACGGCTCGCGGATGCCCTGGGCACCAAAGCCCGTGTCGGCCAGCCATGTTTGCCCAGCCAGATGC
>JACDGC010000331.1 GCA_013815535.1 Ktedonobacterales bacterium | reverse complement strand
CTACCGAGCGGCGCGTTTCCAGGCGGTTTGGGCAAAAAAGACGCCCCCTCCACTCAGCTTGAGTGGAGGGGGCGTCTTTCCTGGTAAGCTCGCTTAGTTGTTTGATTCCTCACCAGTCAGGGCTGGCTCGGCGGGGGCGGGCAGGGCTGCGATGCGTCCCGTCACATCGAACTGGAT
Source organism: Ktedonobacterales bacterium (assembly GCA_013815535.1). Taxonomy (GTDB): domain Bacteria; phylum Chloroflexota; class Ktedonobacteria; order Ktedonobacterales; family JACDGC01; genus JACDGC01. The sequence goes on along the minus strand of JACDGC010000331.1, from coordinate 5,028 downwards.
CGCCCCATCATTGAGGGTGGCGGCGATGATGTCGCCACTGTGATACTTGCCTTGCAGCAAGCCCTCCGCGAGCGGGTCCTCGATCAGGTTCTGGATGGTACGGCGCAACGGGCGGGCACCATATTGCTGGTCGAAGCCCTTATCGACCAGATAATCTTTGGTTTCCTGGGGCATTTGCAATTCGATCTCTTGCTCGGTCAGTTGCTTGCGCACCCGTGAGAGCAACAGGTCGATGATGCTGCGCATTTGATCCAGGATGAGCTGGTGGAAGACGATGGTCGCGTCGATACGGTTCAAGAACTCTGGTTTGAAGTTGTTCTTGAGTTCCGCCAGCACGCGCTCCTTCATGGCGTCGTATTCCATCTGCGACTGACGCTCGGTGTCTTTGCCGGAGCGGAAGGCCATCTGCCCCTTCGTCATCTGGAGGGCGCCGATGTTCGACGTCATGATGACGATGGTGTTGCGGAAGTCCACCGTGCGGCCCTTGGCGTCGGTCAACTTGCCGTCTTCCATGATCTGCAAGAGCATGTTGAAGACATCTGGGTGCGCTTTCTCGATTTCGTCGAGCAAGATCACCGAATAGCTCTTGCGGCGCACCGCCTCGGTCAACTGGCCGCCCTCTTCATAGCCGACATAGCCTGGGGGGGCACCAACGAGGCGGGCTGCCGCGTGGCGTTCCATGAACTCCGACATGTCGATCTTGATGAGCGCGTCTTCGCTGCCGAACATGAATTCAGCCAGCGCCTTCGCCAATTCTGTCTTACCCACACCGGTCGGCCCCATGAACATGAAGGAACCGATGGGGCGCTTTGGATCTTTCAATCCAGCACGCGCACGCCGAACGGCGCGACTGATGGTGGCGATGGCATCTTCCTGGCCGATGACGCGCTGGTGCAGGGCGTCTTCCATCCCCAGCAAGCGGGTCGATTCATCCTGGTCAATGGCCTTGACCGGAATGCCCGTCCACATGGCGACGATGGTGGCGATGTCTTCTGCCGTCACGGTTGGCTTGTCGTTGCCCTGGTTTTGCTGCCAGCCCGTTTCCAGGCGGGCGATGCGCTCGCGCAGCTTCACCTCACGGTCGCGGAACTCCGCCGCCGCTTGGTAGTCACCGCGCTGGATGGCATCCTCTTTTTCACGGAGGACGGCTTCGAGCGCCTTCATGGCCTCTTTCAGGTTGAGCGGCGTCACCGAGATCTGCATGCGCACGCGGCTGGAAGCCTCGTCGATGAGGTCGATGGCTTTGTCGGGCATCGAGCGGTCCGTGATGTAACGGGCCGACATCTCAGCGGCGGCCTTGAGGGCCTCGTCGCTGATTTTCAAGCGATGGTGTTGCTCGTAGCGTTCGCGAATGCCTTTGAGGATCTGAATCGTCTCATCGGTGGTCGGTTCGCGCACGATCACTTCTTGGAACCGGCGCTGCAACGCCATATCTTTTTCGATGTATTTGCGATATTCATCGAGAGTCGTCGCGCCGATGCACTGCAACTCGCCACGCGAGAGGGCAGGCTTCAAGATGTTGGCGGCATCCACCGCGCCTTCGGCGGCACCAGCACCAACAAGTGTATGCACCTCATCGATGAAGATGATGCAGTCGCCGCTGGAGCGGATTTCCTCGATGATCTTCTTGAGGCGTTCCTCGAACTCGCCGCGATATTTGGTGCCTGCGACCAGCGAACCGACATCCAGCGTCAACAGGCGCTTGCCAGCGATGGTTTCAGGGACTTCATTGGCGACGATGCGCTGGGCCAGGCCATCGACGATGGCCGTCTTGCCCACACCGGGTTCACCGATGAGCGCGGGATTATTTTTGGTGCGGCGCGAGAGGATCTGGATGACGCGCTCGATCTCGGCGTCGCGCCCGATGACGGGGTCCAGCTTGCCCGCGCGCGCGGCAGCCGTGAGGTCCATCCCCATCTGGTCGATGGTGGGCGTCTTGGAGTGGCGCGAACCAGCTTCGTCGCGCGTGCCGCTGCGGCCACCGGGCCGTTCGCCATTTTCCGCGAGGATCTGGATGGTGGTGCTGCGCACTTTTTCCAGATTGACCCCCAGGCTTTCCAGCACGCCAGCGGCGATGCCTTCACCTTCGCGGACCAAACCGAGCAGCAAATGTTCGGTGCCAATATAATGGTGATTCAGCCGCCGTGCTTCATCCACGGCCAGCTCGATCACTTTTTTCGCACGGGGCGTCAGGCCAATCTCACCCAGGACGATGCGGTCGCCGCGTCCGATGATGAATTCGACGGCGCTGCGCACTTTGTTGAGTTCCACACCCAGGGTGCTGAGCACTTTGGCGGCAACGCCTTCACCTTCGCGCACCAGGCCGAGCAACAGATGCTCGGTGCCGATGTAGTTGTGGTTGAAGCGCTGGGCCTCTTCCTGAGCCAGACTTAAGACTTTGCGGGCCCGCTCAGTAAATTTATCGAAACGATCTCGTTCGTTCACCTGCGTTGCCCCCCTTTCCAAGGCTAAGGGAAGAACAGATGCCTCTGCCTACCCAGGTAAACTGTTCTGTCATCATACGACAGATATCCGTGAGGTGTCAAGATGCGCTACACTGCTTGATCCTAGGCGTGGAGCGGGTTCGCGGCATCTAAGCACCGATGAAGCCATAGGGGGTGTGAGGGATGCACATACCACAGCCATCACCAACCCAAAGCAGGATCAGGGGGTGGTTGCGCGAAGCGCATAAACCTTCCAGATCCCTCTTCTATATATTCTAACGCATGGGCACAATCCCGGTAATAGCCAAATGGCTAGGGCGCACGCTTTCAGGTGAATCAGCACGGTGACTTATCTGGGGATATCGGCATTTAAGCAACCTAGGTGCTAAGGAGGGCGGGGTACATGCGGGGAGAAGCTTTCCCTATTTTAGGGTATGCCTCTCCCTCCTCATATCCTGAGCAAGGCGAAGATAGGGTATGGCGCGGACAAGCGGCGCTCAGTCATGTTTTGAGTTGCCCGCCCCATACCATCCGCGCCCGCCTACTTTTCCTTGCTCGCTGCCTTCTTTGCTTTGGGCTTGGCCGTTGCCAGCGTGGGCCACTGCGTGTGATAGTCCGTCACGCGCTCAAAGGCATCCGCGACGCGCAGGATGGTGCCCTCGGCGAAGTGGTTGCCGAGGATCTGCACGCCGACCGGCAGGCCCGCGCTGAAACCACCGGGCATCGACAGACCACAAATCCCCCCCAGATTCGCGGGGATGGTGAAGAGGTCGGCCAGATACATCGCATAGGGGTCGTCGACGCGGTCCCCGATGGGGAAGGCCACCGTGGGTGAAGTGGGGCTGATGATGAAATCGCACTGCGTGAAAGCCGCGTCGAAGTCGCGGCGGATCAACGTCCGCACCTGCTCGGCGCGTTTGTAATAGGCGTCATAGTAGCCCGACGACAGCGCGTAGGTGCCCAACATGATGCGCCGCCGCACCTCGGGGCCGAAACCCGCGCCACGCGTGCGCATCAGCGAATCGATCAGATCGGTCGCCTCATTGCGCACCGAGAAGCCATACTTCACGCCGTCATAGCGCGACAGATTGGCGCTCGCCTCGGCGGGTGCGATGATGTAATAGGCTGGCAGGCCAAAGCGGGTGTTGGGCAGCGAGATCTCCACGGGCACCGCGCCCAGCCCCTTCAGGGTCTCGATGGCGGCCTGCACGGCGGCGGTCACGCCTGGCTCGGTGCCTTCCACGAAATATTCCTTGGGGATGCCCATCCGCAAGCCCCGGATGTCGCCCGTCAGTTGGGCGGTGTAGTCGGGCACGGGCACATTGGCCGAGGTCGCGTCGCGTGGGTCGTGCCCGGCGATCTGTTGCAGCAGCAGAGCCGCGTCGCGGGCGTCGCGCGTGAAGGGGCCGATCTGGTCCAGCGACGACGCGAAAGCGATCAAGCCGAAGCGCGAGACGCGACCATAGGTCGTCTTGAGGCCGACCGTGTTGGTCAGCGCGGCAGGCTGGCGGATCGAGCCGCCCGTGTCGGAGCCGAGCGTGCCCATGGCCTCGCCCGCCGCCACTGCCGCTGCGGAGCCGCCGCTGCTGCCACCCGGCACACGCGTCAGATCCCACGGGTTGTGGGTGGGGCCATAGGCCGAGTTCTCGGTCGAGGACCCCATGGCGAATTCGTCCATATTCAGCTTGCCCAGCGTCACCGCGCCTGCCGTGCGCAGCCGCTGGGCCACCGTGCCACTGTAGGGCGGCACGAAATGCTCCAAGAAGCGCGACCCCGCCGTGGTGGTGACGCCCTGGGTGATGATGACATCTTTGATGCCCAAGGGAATGCCCGTCAGGGGCGTCAGATCGTCGCCCTTGGCGAGCCGTGCATCGGCTTCGCGCGCCTGGGCCAGCGCGGTCTCGCCCGTCACCAGCAGATAGGCATGCACGTCCGCGTCCACCGCCGCGATGCGGTCCAGGTGTGCCTGTGTCAGTTCGACGGAAGAGATCGCTTTGGCGCGGAGCTTTTCGCCCGCCTCCGCGATGGTCCAGCGCCAGGGTTCATTCGTTTTTGCTGCCGTTGCCATTACTCCAACACCGCCTTCACCCGCAGGTAATCTTCTTCGCGTTCCGGCGCATTGGCCAGCAGTTCATCGGGGGGCAGCGATGGCGCAGCCTCATCTGCCCGGAAGGTTTCGATGGGCGGCAAGATCGACACGCTCGGCGGCACATCGCTGACGTCGGCTTCTTGCAGCACGGCGATGTGGCCCAGAATGGCCGAGAGTTGTGCGCGCATGCGCTCGGCCTCCTCATCGGTCAGGCGCAGGCGCGCCAGCAGCGCGATATGCTGCACCTCTTCACGGCTGATGCTCATCTGGCAAGTTCCCTTCTATCGACACAAAGCATAGAGACTCTGGATGGCACTGGGGATCAACGGATCTCGAAGCGTTCAGGTATGTCACCAGGGGGCGCTTCGTCGGTGAGGCTGTCGACCCGCGCGCCCATTGGGCCGCGCGCGAGAATGGCCCGCAGATGCGCGATGGCCTCGGCAGGGCCGCGTGCCACCGCCTCGACGCTGCCATCGGGGCGATTACGCACCCAGC
>JACDGC010000330.1 GCA_013815535.1 Ktedonobacterales bacterium | reverse complement strand
GCTTCAGATGATCCATCAAGATGTCGATGGGGGGCAAATAATAGACGGGGGGATGACTCGTCTCTAGCACGCGCAGGGCATGACGGGTCTCGGCAATGGTGACGCCAGCCAGCACCACTTGAATGAGCTTCGTACTCGCTTCCAGGCGTGGTGGGCGCGGATAGGCCCAGACGGATTCCTGACCCGGCCCAGCAGGCAAGGGGGATGAAGGTCCCATGAACAGCTCCTTTCGTCCCACCATAACGCGTGCGGGGGACATGCACAGCATGAGGGCAGATACTCGCATTATAGCGAATATGGGGCAAAATTAACAGAGACAAGCGCCATCCCGTATAGTGCAAACAGCCGAGTTATCTGAGGGAAGCGCTACCACGACCACATCGGCTTCACCTGGCCCACACCACGCACGTTGGCGGCAGGGAGGGTGGGCGATTTTTCCCTCGCCTTGATCTCCGTTGCAAGCCTTGTGGGGTTGACGACGCTGGTCATCTTGCCGACGAGCGCCCCACGGCGACCGCCTGTTTCGCGAGTGCTACCCATCACCACGCCATTGAGTGCAAACTCACCCATCATGCGCGAAAGCCAAAAAGCGGGCACGTACCGCGTGGCAGATCGACCCAGCGGCACCCATATACACCATCCAGGGCTACGCGGGGCAAGCCTCAGTGCTGCCCAGCGACACCGTACCGCGCTACATCAGCAGCATCGCGTCGGTTGATTATGACCTCTTTGTGTGTCGCTTAGGCTGGTATACCGATTCCGGCGCGCACTTATTTCATCACAAATGGAGCGCGCCACCGCCTTCCAAGAAATGTTGTCAGCGTTCGGCTTTGTTGGGCCCTTCTGTGCCGCCCGTCTGGGGGGGATGCAGCGGGGCATCGGTGCCACGGATGAAGCGGGGCAGGCGCGGCGCGGCGTGGTCGAGGGGCGGCGGGGCGGCGGGCATCGCTACCGGGGGATGCGCCAGCGCCGACATGATCTGGGTCGGTGGATCAGTGGGGACCTGCTGGGTGGCCATGTGCCCCTGCAATTGACGCAGCGCTTCACACAACTCGTTCGCACGCGAATAGCGGTCCTCGCGCTTGCGGGCCAGGGCCTTCAGCACGATCTGCTCGAGCTCAAGGGGGATGGTTGGCTCCAGCAGACTGGGTGGCATGGGGTTGCCTGCCGCGATGGCTTTGCTCATCTCTTGCAGCGTCTTGCCACGGAAGGGGCGCTCGCCCGTCATCATCTCATAGAGGCTGACGCCGAGCGCATAGATATCCGCGCGGCCATCGATCTTTTCGCCACGCAGGTGCTCGGAGGGCACGTAATAGAGACTGCCAACCACCATGCCCGCGCGGGTGATGGTGTAGGCACCGTCGATGCGCGCCAACCCAAAGTCGAGCACTTTGGCCGTCACCCAGCGATCCACCATGATGTTGTCGGGCTTGATATCGCGGTGAATCAGCTTGCCCACGTTATGGATATAATCGAGCGCATCCGCCACCTGCGCGCCGATCTCCACCGCCTGCGCCACCGGGATACGCTGTTTTTGCTTGAGCAGCGCACCAACAGTGGTGCCGTTGATATATTCCATCACATAATAGATCAATTGCCCGTCTTGCCCACCATCCAGAATGCGGATGACGTGCGGGTGACGCATGGCACGCAGGGCATCGGTCTCGCGGTTGAAGCGCGTGATGAAGGAATTATCGGTGGCCAATGCCGCCAGCAAGATCTTGATGGCAACGGGCTGATTGGGGGTGCTCAGGTGGTGCGCGCGATAGACCGCGCCCATCGAGCCACGCCCGATCTCTTGCTCGATGAGATATTGCCCGACTTGCCGACCTTCGATGGTATCCATATGCCCCTCTTTAATTCCTCGCATGCGATCCTGGTGCTGCATCCATATCAATGAAAACGAAGAGGGCAAGCGTCTGTCACCAATACCCCGCTATTGGTCCTGGGAGGCATGCCAGCGAGAGCATAAGGCCCCCAACACCGCGCCGAAAACCAGATGGCGTGCCACATTTTGCGCGAATGGCACGGGCGCGAAAAGCTTGGGCATGTGCCCCCGCCGGATCTCTGGGTGGACGCGATCCACCAACGGCGTGGTTGGCCACACAGCCCCCAGGAAGAGCATCCCAAAGACGATGCCACGGCGCCACCCTGGCCCACCCAGGCGTGGTTCCACCACAGCGTGATAGAGACCGCCCAGCGCCGCACCGTTCGCCAGATGCAGAGCCATCCCCAGCAGTGGAACCCGTGCTTGCTGGCCGCGAATGCCGGACTCGACCAATTGCACGTCATCAAACTTGCTGCCGGTGACGGCGATGTCAGCATACATCTCTGCCGCATAGGCAGCGGCGGCGGCGGCCCCCGCGAGCGCCGCATGTGGCTCAATCAAACGTGCCACCACACGCCTCACTTCGGCATTGTGCGTGAGCGCCGTCACGCGCGTTGTCAGTTGCGTCATCGTACCAACCCCACTCTTTCATTGCATTCTGATCTGAGTATAGCGCGGGGCAGGTAGATACCAGCCGCTATTTCGCCGCTTTTTTCACGACCGTTTTACGCACGGGCTTGGTGATGGTGATGGCATAGGCCGCAAAGCCCGGGTGGCGGTCAATGAAGAGGTCGGCCCGCGCTGGCTGGCGGCGCATGGCAAAGAAGGTCCATAGGTCCGCCCCCGCGAGGGCCGCGTTGACGACCGCCGGGACGATCAGGTAACTCGCGATGGCGGGGCTGATGGCCAGCACGATCAGCCACACCGCTGCGACGACAACCAGCGGGGCCAACAGCACCACGGCATAACTGCTGCGGCTGAAGCCCTGGTTAGGGGCCGTCCAGGCAAAGCGATAGGACGCGGCAGGCACCAGAAAGGCATTGCCCCCCTGCGTACGGCAGGCGAGGGCGTGCAGCCACTCGTGCGCGACCGAGGCCCCATAGCCCAGCAACAGATTGACCGCGATGAGCGCGGGCAGCGTCACGCCTTCAAGTTGCCAGGTGCCGTGGTGCAGGCGCGCAAGATAGGCCCACGCGGTCAGCGGCACTGCCACCGCAAACGTGACGAAGCCCATGATGCCCCCCGCCACTCCGACGAGCGAACCAGTGGTGGAATCCTCAGTGATGGTGGCGTCGGTCAACAATTCCAGCCGCCCCTCGGTGGCAGCTCGCTGGCTGGCGGCGCGGCGCGTGGCAAGGGAATCCACCACGGTGCGCGGGCGCTGGGGCGCGCTGGTGGTTGGCGCGGCAATGGTCGCCGTGGTGGGTGTTGCAGAAGTCATAATGCTGCTATCGCTCCCTTTAGAAGATAGATGAGGGCTCCTTCCATTATAACGTCCCAGGCGCGCAAATGGCGCGCGTGGCACCACGGCGTCCTGCCGCCTCGCCCCGTGCGCCATGAGATCAACGACCGTGCTAGCGCTGAGGCGGCACAGGTCGGCCCAATTGGGCATGCGTCTCGGCCTCGACCCGCTGCTGGCGCTGTTGGAAGAGGTATAGCCCCACCAGCAGGGCGATGCCCGCGACCGTGACGACACCCCCCATGACCATCGTAGGCACCTGATCGCGTGTGGCCGAGATGCCACTGATAAACAACACTACTCCTAGGACGGCAACAACGCCCCCCCGACGAGATAGCGAATCCATACTCGTGTAATGCAAATCATGCGAAAAGCCTCTGTTGAAGGATGATTCCGCTCCCATTCTCGCATGCTTGTCAACGAAGCCCAGTCCGTGACGATGACCCAGCGCGCCCGACTGGCGACCATGGTTTCTTCGCTAGGGATTACCCTCCGTGCGTCAGGCGACGCGATTCACGACGAGCACGCGAAGCCAGGCGATCAAACGTGCGGTCGATGCCTCCTTTGCCACGCAGCACGGTGGTGAACGCGGTCAGACGCTCGGCAGTCACATCCAGGGTGAGGGTGTCGAGCTCCGACGTGATGGCATCGCCCAGCCACGCGGTGGTGGCACGGGGTGCATCCCCCCCCGCCACCAGCCGCCCCGCGCCAATGGTGACGAAGACGTCGGGCCGTTGCTCTTGCAGATATTCATAGCGAAAGGCCATCGGCACCACGCGCACGCGGCCCACCCGCTGTGCCAGCCGCGCCACCCCCGAATAGAGCCGCAAGGGCCGCCGCTCATTGGGGACCATCGTGCCCTGAGGGAAGATATACATCCCCCGTTCGGGATGGTCGCGCAAGATGCCCACCGCGTAGTCAAGTGAGGCGATGGCTGCGCGGCCATCGTCACGATCCACCCCAAAGCACCCTGCCCAGGTGAAAAAGCGATAGCGCGCCAAATTTTTTTCTTCCATCATCAGATATTGCTCGTGATGAAACACCGAGCGTGCCAACACCATGCAGAGATATCCATCGAACCAATTGCTATGGTTCGGACAATAAATCGTTGGCACCGTCTGGGTCGGGCCAGTGGGAACGGCCCGAAACGCATCCGCTTCCGCCTCGGTTCGGGGCAGTGCTGACGCCGCGACCACGTCATCCTCGGCACGCCAACGAACGTGGACGGCATTGAAATGTTTGGTGAGGGCACCGTAGATGAGCTGCGACACCAGCGCGGTGCCGACCGGATTTTTCGCCGCGTGGATCATGGCTGATTACACCGTCTTCAGGTATTCGCGGATCATCAGGGCAGCGGTCGCGCCCTCACCCGCCGCGCTGGCAGCTTGCTTCGTGCTACCAGCGCGCACATCACCCGCCGCGAAGATGCCCGGCATGCTCGTTGCCAAGGTGGGGCTCGTGGCAATGAACTGTTGCGCGTCACGCTTGAGCTCTGCTGGCAACCAGCCCGTGTTGGGAAAAAGGCCAATGAACACGAAAACGCCTGCTGGATGGATGTCTTCGGTGATGTCATTCGCGCGATCATGGATGGTGATGGCGCGGAGCTTGCTGTGGCCATGAAAGGCCGTCACTTCGGTATGATACCGAATGGTAATCTGCGAACATTCGGCGACCTTGGCAGCCACCAGCTTGCTCGCGGTGAGGGCGTCGCCCCGCACCAGCATCGTCACCCGCGAAGCAAAGCGTGTCAGAAAGAGGGCCTCTTCGCCAGCGCTGTTGCCGCCGCCGATGACGGCGACTTCTTCACCTTTATAAAACGGGCCATCACAGGTGGCACAAAAATGGATGCCTGCGCCGATCAGGTCATCTTCGCCGGGGACGCCCAGCCGCCGATAGGTCGAGCCAGTGGCCACCAACAC
>JACDGC010000329.1 GCA_013815535.1 Ktedonobacterales bacterium | reverse complement strand
GCCTTGCTGGGGTGGGGGGGCGCCCCAACCGCCGCCATTCGGCGGGCCAGCAGGTTGCTGGGGGTTTGGGCGCGACGGCGTGCGCTCGGGCTGGCCCCAGGCGGGTTGCTGCGGGGGTTGCCCCCAGCCGGAGCCCTGTTGTGGGGGCTGGCCCTGGCCACCATTGTCATCACCCCAATTGCTGTTGCCACGGTTTTCCCATGTGGGCGGGGTCATCGGCGGATTTGGCGACGACGGGGTGCCACGACCGCCGACGTTGCCCACTGTGCCACCAAAATCGCCGGGGCGATGTTGTCCTTGTCCATCGCCGCTGCGGGGGGGGGCACCCCAGTCGGCGTCACCCATGTCGCGCTGCTTACTCACTGCTTTTGCTCCTCCTGCGGGGCCTTCATCCACCTCGAAGGCTAGCCCACGTGACCCTTTGCTATCGCCACTGTCGCTGCGTAGCACCATGATCGACACGACCACAATCGCCAGCACCACGACGACAGCGGCAGCGATGACGATGAGTTTGGAATTGGAAGATAATCCTAGCGCCAGCGCACCTGCAATCAACTGCATTGGTTCCGTCGCCCTTTCCCGTGAAATTTGGTGCGGGCACTATTGGGGGTGTTCGTCACACAGCCCACCCGCGTGAGGCATGGTGTTCGCATCATTGCGCCTGAATCTCGAAACGCAGATCGACGTTTCCCAGCCGCAGCACATCGCCCTCCAGCAGTTCGCGCTCCTGAAAGGGCGTCAATGCGACGCCGTTGAGGCGCGTTTTATTGAATGCATTTTGATCTTCGATAAAGTAGCGGTCATCGCGGCTGATCAGGCGCGCGTGGCGACGCGAGACGGTGTGCTGCGTGTCGATGGGTGCGAGATCGATATCGGGATAGATCTCGCGTTGTGGATCGCTGCGTCCGATGACGAGATCCGGTCCTAGTACCATGAATGCCTGCCCCGACGCTAGAAAGACGAAGCGTGGCACCATTTGTGAGGGTGGTGCCGCAGCCGGGGATGGGCCCTCGGGGGTCACCTCACGCAACTGGGCCAGCCCAGCCATGAAATCCTTGACCGACTGGAAGCGCTGCCCGGCCTGCTTCGCTAATGCTTTTTGGATGAAAGCATCATAAGCTAAGGGAAGCTCAGGGCGCAAGGAGCAAATGGAGGGGATGGCGCTGCGCAGATGTTGCACCACCACATCCACTGCTGAATCGCCCTCAAAGGGTACCCGCCCCGTCACCAACTCGAAGAAGACGCACCCCAAGGAATAGAGGTCCGAACGGGTGTCGGCGCTGCGTCCGTTGTCGGCTTGCTCGGGCGCGACGTAGTAGGGCGTGCCCAAGAAGACGTTCGAGATGGTGATGGGGGGCGAGGTATGGCTGCGTGCCAGGCCGAAGTCGGTGAGCTTCACCACGCCATCCACCGCCAGAATGATGTTCTGGGGTTTCACGTCGCGGTGGACGATGCCCTTTTCAGCGGCGGATTCCAGCCCCAGCGCCACCTGGGTGGTGACATCAATGGCCTCGCGCGCGGGCATGGGGCCGTTGCGCTCCACCAAATGCTTCAGCGTGTGGCCATCGACATAGTCCATGACAATATAATGCACATCGCGGTCTTCGCCCCATGCCACCGGGCGGATGACATGTGGCCCCGTCAGTTGCTTGAGCAGATCGAATTCGCGCCAGAAACGTTGCAACAATTCCGCATCATTGGCGGCCTTGCGATTAAGCGCTTTCACCGCGTAGATGCGATTGGTGTCGAGATCACGCGCGATGTAGACGACAGCCATGCTGCCACTGCCTCGCTCGTCAATCAACTTGTAGCGTCCCTGGATGATGCGACCGATCATATCTTGCTCGCTTTGGCGGGTGTCCCCTGACGAAAACCTTGGGCAATCCCGCATTGATTATATCAATGCAGGCGCTATCATGCAATTATGAAGTGCCGAATGGGGGATGGACCCGCTTTTCCCCATCGCATATGTGGTGCCGTTCAGCTTAGCCACGCCCATACACCGGGATGCCCGCACCGGAGATTAACCCGGCGGCCTCCGAGGCGAGGAAGGCGACCACCCCGGCGATTTCCTCGGCTTTGGGCCAGTGGGCAAAGTCGGCATCGGGCATCGCCGTCCGATTGGCGGCAGTGTCGACGATGCTGGGTAGCACGGCGTTGACGGTGATGTTGTGGGCCAATACCTCTTTGGCCTGCACCTCGGTCAACGCCAGCACGCCCGCCTTCGAGACGGCGTAGGCTCCCGCGTTTGCCGCCGTGTCGCGCGCGGCCCGCGCCGAAAAGTTGATGATGCGTCCCCAGTCGTGGGCGATCATCGGCGGCACCGCATGCTTCGCCATAAGGAACGCCGAGCGCAGGTTCAGATTCATCATGTGATCCCACGTCGCCGCAGCGAGTTCGCTGATGGGCTGACCGGCGGCATAGCCCCCCACCACGTTCACCAGCACATCCAGTCGCCCCGTGGCTTGCTGCACCTGGCCCATGGCTGCCACGACGCTGGCTTCGTCGGTGACATCCGCCGCGACGAAGCTGATGCGGTCGCTCAGGTGGGGGTCCAGATGTGCCCGCACGGCCTCGCGTTCCACCACGAAGACGCGGTGGCCCTCACTCGCGAAGCGCTGGGTGATGGCCAACCCCACGCCCCCTGCTCCGCCGCTGACGATCACGGTACGCGCTGGCATAGGCATTCCTCCGGTAGTCTATAAAACAACGATCTTGGTCTCCGTGAGTGTACCACAGCCCCTCTATAGCACATGGCGAATGCGCCCCCCAAAGGATGCGAGCAGATTGGCCCGCTTTATGCGCTCTATCCCATTGCTTCCTTTGGGGGTCTTGGTCGTCCCCACGCACCTGTTGATCGCTCACAGGTCCATCGCGAGCAACATCCACCTGAATCGCTGTCGTTTTCGCAACAGTTCGCATGCGCCCTATCCCCTGCATGCTGAAAAGGCAACACGCTGCGCACCACTACTCGCTGCTGCGTGGATCTGTATAGTCGCAACATCTCATATCTCATGCAACGAGAAAGCAGGCACCAGCTATGGCACCAGCACCATTGCGTCTCTTGGTGGTTGGCGGCGGCGTGATTGGCAGCGTGTATGCCACATGGCTCCAAACCAGTGGGCACCAGGTCACGATCCTCGCGCGGGGCCAACGGCTCATTGCCTTGCAGGAGCATGGCCTCCGCATCGAAGACGCCCAGACTGGCCAAGTATTGACGACACCTATCGCGACGGTGGACCATCTCGCGCCAGATGCGGACTATGACATGCTCATCGTGGCGGTTCGGTTAGAGCAAGTGGCTGCACTGCTCCCCAGCATCGCCGCCACACGACGGATACCGACCGTGCTCTTCTTTTTGAACAATGCGTTTGGTGTCGAGCAATTCGTGCAGGCCGTCGGGCCTGAGCGCACGGTCTTGGGGTTTCCGGGCATTGGTGGGCACCAGCTCGGCACCACGACGAAGTATTGGGACTAGTCATACAGGATATAGTCATCTGTAGTCAAATATTGTCATATCTTGTCCGCTTGACAAGTTCGCTGTGTGTAGGTAGAGTGATGAGGAGGAGGCGGGCATGCAGTTAGTGGAACAACACCGCATTGATCGCCATGATCCGCGCTGGAAAGCCATTGATGCGGCGGCCTGGGCTAGTAAAAATCTGTATAACAAGACCCTCTGGCACACCCGCCAAGCGTATGTGTTCCAGGGGCACACCGTGCTGTCCTATAGTTTCCTCGATAAGCTGATGCAGGCCACCGACCTCTATCGTGCCTTGCCCGCCAAGGTGGCGCAGTGGGTCATCAAACAAGTCACCCTCGCGTGGAAAAGCCACTTTGAGGTGATGAACCGCTACACCACCAACCCCGCGTCCTTTGCTGGGCATCCGGGGTTGCCGGACTACCTCGACACGAAGAAAGGCCGGAACCTGCTCACCTATACCGACCAGGCAATCAGCCGTGACCCCAAGAACGCCGGATGGGTCATCCCGTCTGGTCTGGCTATCCAGGTCCAAACCCGTCACACACATGCCGAAATCGCCCAAGTTCGCATCGTCCCCCGCTCCACACATTATGTCGTGGAAGTGGTCTTTGAGCAAGTTCCCAACCCGCAGCCGGTAGACCCCGCGCTCATCGCTAGTATCGACATTGGCGTGAACAATTTAGCGGCGATAACTTCCAACCAGCCAGGGTTTGTCCCTCTTCTGGTTAATGGTCGCCCGCTCAAGAGTCTCAACCAAGGATACAACAAGCGACGCGCCAAGCTCCAGGCCGCCTTACCGAAGGAGACGTACACCTCACGGGCACTGGACGCCATGACCGATGCGCGCCATCGGGCCATCGAGTCGTACCTCCATACCGCCAGCCGAGCCATCATCACGCTCTTGGTCAAAGAAGGCATCGGCACCTTGGTGATTGGCAAGAACGTCGGGTGGAAACAGAACGTGAACTTGGGGAAGAAGACGAACCAGCACTTTGTCTTTCTCCCGCATGCCCGTTTCATCGACATGCTCACCTACAAGGCGGCGTTAGTGGGGATCGTGGTGATGACTCTCGAAGAAAGCCACACCTCCAAGTGCAGCTTTCTCGATGGGGAAGCGATTGGGCATCACGACCAGTATGTCGGCAAGCGCGTCAAACGGGGACTGTTTCGCGCGGCCACGGGGGTGCTGCTCAACGCCGACATCAACGCCTCGTACAACATTCTGCGGAAGTTTGCACCAGAGGCATTTGCCAACGGGATGAGCACCTGTGTGCTGCGTCCCGCACCCTTGCGACTCCCTGACCGCCGTCAGGAGAGAAGCAAGCAGCACGTGCGTCCTCGGACCAGCGTGTAGGGGCTGTTGTGGTCAGCCCGCTGTTGAAGCGAAGTCGGGTATAGGTGACTATATTTCGATATACTATTATGTGTTGTCACAGCAGCCGACGACGTTGGGCGAGGGCAGCGGCCTCATGACGCCACGGCTGCGGCAATTAGCCGCGCTCATCACCGCGACCGGGCATCGGGTGGCCCTCTCAACCCAGATGTCGGCATGGCTCAAGACCCATGCCATCTTCGTCACCAGCATGGCTGCCGCCATCGATCTCGCTGGCGGCGATAGCCTGGTCTTCGTACAGGATCGGGCGGCGGTGGTGACCATGGTGCGGGCCATCCGCGAGGGCTTTCAAGCATTACAGCGCCAGGGCATCCCCATTACTCCACGCAACCTC
>JACDGC010000328.1 GCA_013815535.1 Ktedonobacterales bacterium | reverse complement strand
GGTGAGCATGCCGGAACTGGCGATGATGCAGGCCGGGGGGCCACGCAGGATGGCCTCACGATGCGCCAGATCGCGCACGGCCTCCAGGTTGGATGCCGCGAAGGGATGCCGCCCGCGCCGCAGGGCATTGGCCAGGCGGGGGTTGAGGACTTCGGGGAGATGCGTATAGGCGGCGGTGACGCGTCGCACCAGCCCATCGGTGTAGATGGGGAAGCGCGGGATCTGTTTGGCGCCCTGCAGCGCCAGCAGGATGAGGGTGATTTCCTGGGCCCGACCCAGGGCGAAGGCCGGAATCAGACAGTGGCCGCCGCCGGCGATGATCGTGGCGACCCGTTCAGCCAGGCGCACCTCCTCGGCCGGGCGATTGGCGTGCAGGGTGCTGCGGCCATAGGTGCTTTCGAGGATCAGCAGATCGGGATGGGACAGGGGCGGGATGGAGGCACCGGGGACGGTACGCTGCGCGGTGAGGCTGATGTCGCCACTGACCACGAGTCGCCCGTCCGGAGCCGCGAGACTGAGACAGACCGCCCCGGCGATATGGCCAGCGAGGGTGGCGGTGATGTGGAGGTCGGGGATGCCTGCCACGGCGAAGGAGGTGCCGACAGGCATGGGACGCAGCGCGGCGAGGGTCGCCGTGACCTGGGCGGGAGTGTAGAGGGGGACTTCAAGTTCTTCGACGGCACGGCGGGCCATGATGGTGAGCGCATCCGCGAGCATAACCTCCATGAGGAGGCAGGTGGCGCGCGTGGCATAGATGGGGGTGGCGGGGAAGGAGGCATGCAGGAGGGGCAGCGCGCCAATGTGGTCGGCATGCGCATGCGTGATATAGATCGCTGCGACGGATTTGTCATGGAGGAAGGCGAGATCCGGCAGGGGATCGCTGGTGCCGCCGATGCGGACCCCGGCGTCGATGACAATCCATTGATCTCCGACATGTATGGCGAGGCACGATGCACCAATGCCGCTAGCTCCTCCAAGGAAAACGACCTGCATGGGAAAGTATCCTCCTGAATCTTGCGTCTGATTGGGGGGCCAAGGGCATGGGGGCCGTGTTCTCAGCTAAGATGCTCACCCGGTTCTTGTTCGGTCATCGGTGGGCCGCCGCGCCGAGCGTCGCGAATGGGCGTTCTATGCCTGCTCCCAAGTGTATCACATGCCTCATGTACACCCTTCCCATTGTGCGGCGTGGGAAGCGGCTTGTGGTGTCATGGCTTCGCGGTGCCGGGTATAGCCCAGAAGGGTATTCCTCAACCCTCTGAATGCCGCTCGTCGCCGAACATGCTTCTGGCACGTTCATCGTATGCTATACGAGCGCCATTGTTGATACGTCGCTTGCACAAAGCATGAAGCTGAGGCGCACATGCTTATCTTCATCAGCTATTCGCCTCATGATACTGATCGCACACAGGTGATGAGGACAGCCCTTGAAGACGCAGGGTAATGCTGTGTGGATCGATCACCAAGGGATCCCTCCCGGTGCGGAGTGGGATATGGCGATTGAAGATGCTATTGATGCCTGTGCGGTCTTTCTAGTGGCTTTGACGCCTCATATACGCGCGTCTCCCTATGTGCAGAAAGAATGTATCTTTGCGGAGCTTTGTGGGAAAAAGATTGTTCCGCTTCGGCTCGAAGACACCCCTAAGCCACCACTACCCCTCGTCGCATTGCAGCATATCGACTTCGTTGTAGACTTTGCTCAGGGGCTTGCCGAATGTCGCTTTCTGGTGCCAAACTCCTCCACCTCCCTGACGGATTTCAGGTCGTGGAGTTGCTCCCCGACGCTGCCCAGGTGCGTATCACCATTGCCTCGACCGCTACAACAGCCCCCTGTCCTTGTTGTGGCACCTCCTCAAGAACCTCACGGATCTCTTGCCCACCATTCTCAGTCCGTGTGTCCAGCGTCTGCGTCATCAGTCGATGCTACCACAGCGTCCCACGGCTTCCTATCCCGAACCCATGCTGTGGAAGCCGCTTCCTGCACGGCAATTAGACGACCAGCGCCTCGCGCGGCAGCGGGAGCGCAACCATCAGTATGATCAGGTCATCGCCTTCAAACAACAGGGCCATACTACGAAGCAGATTGCTGCCGATCTGTACATGTCAGTGCGGACCGTGACGCGCTGGTTAGCAACCTCTCGGCACGATACCCGACGACGCAAGCGCGCCAGTATCTTTGACCCGTTTGCCCCCTACGTATTGGAACGGTGGCAAGCGGGGTGTCACAACACGCTGCAAATTTGGCGCGAACTCCGAGAACGCAGATTTACTGGCTCCTACCCTCTGGTCTATCGCTTCGTCAATCGGTTACGCCATCTGGACCAACACGAGGGTGTTCCACAGGGACTCCCTCCAACGGAGTTGCCGCTCCATCGCTACACCTTGACGCCACATCCTCGTACTCTTGACGCGGTTCCCTGAGGAACTCTGCCCGCAAGAGTACGAGGATGTGGCGTGGTTTTGTGCGCAGGATACGACGATTGCTGCGACCCACGTGATCGTCCAAACCTTTCGTCGGCTCGTGCAGGAACGACGGATGGAGCAATGTGACTAGTAGGCTACGTTGTGTGAAAGGAGCGCCATTCCCGGACTGCACCGCTTTGTGCGTCATTTGCGAAAGGAATGGCATCATGGCCAGTACCCTTGCAGAGAGCAACGGACAGATCGAAGGGCAGGTGAACACACGCAAACTGATCAAGCGGCAAACGTATGGGCGGGCTGGATTCGCCCGCCTGCGAAAACGCGTGTTGCATGCATCGTGAGATGTCGTGTTTAGCGAACATGCGATACTACCAAAGAAGACGATGTGCTCGTTAGCGGAGAAGGTGCAGTGATGAATCCCTATGCTGCTCGATTAGCGACCCAAAGTCCCATGACCGATCCCGGCCCCTTTGCCACGTTGTATGACCTCCTCCCGGCTGATCTTCCGACTTTGTGCCACATCGTGCGTGGGCTCGTGCGGCATCGTGGGATGGGATGGCTCTATGGGTACATGGTTCCCGAGGACGAGAAAGCCGAGGCCGACACCAGGGAAGTTGCGCTCATCTTACAGCGGATTCTGCAACGCGATCCGGCTCCCTTAGCCTCGCCGCGTGACTGGGACCACAAATTTGTTGGGTATTGCCGCGTGTCGGCAGTGCTGCTCTGCTCCATGGCGCGTGCCAAAGGGTTGACGATCTGTGCGCGTGCCGGGTTTTCTGCCTATGCGGGGCAAGGCATCGGCCAGCAGAATTGGGACCACTGGATTTGTGAATACTGGCAAGCGACGCACCAACGCTGGGTGCTGATTGATCCCGAAGAAGAGGAGCGCATCCAAGAAGTGGAAGGAGTGCACTTTGATCCTTACGACATTCCTCGGCATCTGTTCGTTACCCCTGGTGAAGCCTGGTTGGCCTGTCGCCAAGGGCAGGCTGATCCCCAGCAATTTGGGCTGGATGAGGCACATGCTGGTTTCCCCTATATTCGCGCCCAGTTGTTACGAGATGTCGCCGCGATGCAGCATTGGGAAGCCACGGTGCTCGATTGCTGGGGATTAGGGGCAATGGCTGATGAGGAACTTACACTGAGCGAACTAGCGCTCCTGGATCAGGTAGCCCGCGTTGCTGCAAGGGGACCAGATTCCTTGTCGGAATTGCACCAGTTATACATGGAGCATCCCCGTCTGCGTGCTCCGTATGTGTCGTAAATGAGGGATGTTCCTCTCATTACGGTTCTCGCACAACGGGGCAAAAGCAAGAAAACGGTTAGCACCACAAGCGCGGAACACCCATATTATGGTATAGAGTGAGCCGCTAATCTTGCCAAACCACATTCTCCCACTCTACGAAATCGGGTCAACACCGAAGACCGCATACCCCATTTCGTTGGCGAGAAGGTGTTGGGGGAATCCACGCGCCTGACGCTGTTGTTTCAGCCAGCGACCAAATGACAGGAATGTGGTCATCATCGACCCCCTGAAAGCCTCCGTGGCACATCTGTGGCACTTTTGTGGCACTGTAGCCAAGATTATACCCAAAAAGTCAAGTACAATGTAAGAGCTTCTTGGAAGCGGTTCCATGTAGTATGGGGCCAGAGCTTTGCCAGAGAATGACCATTGCCTGGCAAACAAGCGAAAGAGGTACGACCAATGCGTTCACCGGTGTCCACTTGGTTCTCTCGTCGTTTGGCGCGGATGAGCATTGCCGCATTCCTAGCGGTCCTCATGGTGGGTGGCGTTGCCTTCGCCTCAGGCGCACTGTTGCATCCGCCCAAAGCTCAAGCCGCCAACCCCCCCCTTATTAACATCCCAGTGCAGTATCGTCCACTGGCGAAGCAGGTCACCAATTGCGTTCTCATGGCTTCATTTAATGTGGCTATTGCTTATGTGATTGGTGCCCCCGTCGCCACCGCTTTACTGGTCCCGCGAGGAGCGTTATTGGCCTACCGCGCTGCGCGCATTGCCATAGCAGTTGATCAGGTGGTCGCCGTTGAGCTTTCAGCAGCGCAAGAAGTGACGGCGGCAAATATTGTTGCGGGGCTTGCAAAGGTCTCTCCTGATCTCATCAAATTGAACGCAGGCAATGGCTGCCTAGGCATTGTGGCATTCAACTTGAACAACAGCCTCACGAACTGGATCTGGGGCAATGACGATCCGATGTCAAAAGCCCAAGCGTTGGAAGTTGACGCCAGCGTTTTGTGCAGCAACGTGGCAGGGGCCACCTTTGATGCGACGACTTTTCTGTGCCAAAAGGATGACGGCACCTACGTCCAACCTGATGGCTCCCCCGTGGGGGCTACCCCCTGTGCTTTGACACCCGGGACGGGAATAGATCCCACATCGGGGTTCTGCTCAGATTTTGGTGGTCCAAATGGCACAGATGCCCCCACCTACTTTGGTCCTTATGGGGATCGGTATGGGCAATGCCAGACCGGCTATCCCATCGGCAATGGGGCGACCTGCGCTGACGAGAATGGCAACCTCTATTCCCCAGATGGCACCTCCCTTAACCCGCCGAGTCAACCGGCTGACAACTGCTCTAACTATCTCGTTGGAAATGCCGATAGCGATCCGTGCGATTACTCGGTACTCACCGCGCCAGAGCCAACTGTAGAGGTTCCAACAGCGACGCCTGATCCAAACATTTGGTGTGTCGCACGAAGTGGTGTAGACTGGGCTAATTGGTCCTATTACCCCGTCACTGATAACTTTTTCGGGGGCATCGCGAGCTATCCGGTGTACTTAGGGTCATCGGGAGA
>JACDGC010000327.1 GCA_013815535.1 Ktedonobacterales bacterium | reverse complement strand
CCCTGTGGCATAATGAGACTACGTGACCGCTGCATCTGGCCGCGCGACGGCGGTGCGTCGATTCATCAAATCGATCTCCGTGCGGCTCATTGTTGCTGTGCCATCCATCCGAGAAAAGAGGCCCTTGCCGATGCATCGCTTCACTGACCTAGCCACGCCACACGTCCTGGCGGCTAGCAATATTTTTGATCGCTTCTTTCAATGGGGCGCGCATCTGCCACCAACAGGACTGTATCTCTTCGTCTTTGCTTGGCTCTTCATCGAAAGCACCGGCTTCCCCATCTCGGATGAACCGCTCTTATTGTTGGCAGGCTACCTGAGCACCACGGGGCGTGTATCGCTGGCCCTCGTCATCATCGTCGCCTTGGTGGGCAAAGTGGCGGCCTCCTGCGTCGCCTTTTGGCTGGGTCACTACCTGGATTTCGAGCGCCTGGCACGCCCCACCACGCAACCTGCGACGGGTGCGGGCCGTTGGCTGTGGCATCTGCGGCCAACCAAAGCCGCTGTCATGGCCACCGAAGATCGCGTGCGGCGGCAGGGCGGCTGGGGCGTCTTTCTGGGGCGCCTGGTCCCCGTGGTACGCAGCTTCATCAGCTATCCCGCAGGCGCCTTACGGATGCCCTTCCCCATCTTTCTGGGGGCGACCACCGCCGGTTCGTTGCTCTGGATCGCGATCTGGACGGTGCTCGGTGCCGTGCTGGGCAAGTCCTATGATGTCGCCTTCCGCAAATGGGGCGCCGCCAGCCCCTTCGTGCTGATTGGGTTGGTCCTGGTGCTCGTCATCGTTTACATCTGGAATCATCGGCGTGCCGAGGCGGCGGCCCTCCGTGCCCAGGCGCAGCGCGTGGCCGAGGCCGCGCACCATGTACGCCATCCCCATGCCAACACCAGCAAGTCGGCGACGGTGAAACCGGGCACCACACCGTCGCGTCCGGCGAGCGCCCCCACCCCCAAAGCAAAACTCGCCGCCACGAAGGCGCGCAAACGTTAGCCAGCGGGCCAGCCACCCCGAGAAACAGGCCTTCATGCGAAGCGCAACATGAGAGCGCAACTTTGGCACGCCAGTTGCATTAGATGAGGTGTGTCGTCGAAGCTCATGCATAGGGATGTGCAACGGGTCGCCAGGGAAGGCACCCAGCGATGATGGCATCAAGCGCTGCAAGTGGCCGCGTGGCATGGATGGCCCGGCAAACCACTTGGGATGATGTAGGGAGGCATGAGACCCATGCGACATGGACGCGCACCCTCCACCCCCCCGCATCATCGCACTCATTCCCTTTCTCCCCAGGCGTTGCGCCGCATGCTGTGGCGTGGCGTGCTGGCACTGGTGCGTCGTCCCCTCTTGGCATTGACGTTGGGCCTCGTGATGGTGCTGTTGGTTGGCACCGTCAGCGAGGCTCTCGCCGCGCGTACATTAGAACGCCACGCCGCAGCTCAACATTGGCACAATGCCAACCTACGCGAACAACTCACCCACACAGCCCAACAGATTCGCCTCAGCCAATCCCCTGCGGCCATCACTGCGGCTGCGCTCCGTTTGGGCATGGCCAGCCCCGCCACCGCCCCATAGCCATCCGCACCGTGTTATGAGCCTGCTTTATGATGGACGACGTCGTGCCACCACGGTGACCTCATGGCGGTTATGGGACAGTTGCCGTGCGTGCAAAATGTCATAGGCTTCCCTGAGAATCATCAAGGAATGTTGCACATCTTCTAGTGCTTCGTGCCGGAACAACTTGAGCGTGATAATGGCCAACCCATTGGGCTTCAAGCGTCGCGCCCCTTGCACCAACAGCTTGCACGACATATCAGGGATCATCCGCATATCATTCACGATGATATCAAAGACATCGCGCGTCTCAGCCAAAAAGACGGCGGCAGTGGTCTGCGCATGCTGCACCTGCGGATCGGTGGTCAGCCGTGGGTCAAGGTTCGCCGGATCGACCGCCCACACGCTCAGCCCTTGCTGGCGCAAGATATGCGTCCAACCGCCGGGGCTGGCCCCCAGATCCAAAGCGAGGCCGTGTTGGGGCAACGTCAGCGCAAAAACCTTGAAGAGTTCCTCCAGCTTGAATTCTGCGCGGGAGATTTGCGCGGTACTTTTCGCCAGCCCGATGCGCCCCCCTGGCCAATCAGTCAGCGCGTGCTCGGTGCGATTGATCCCCAACAGCGTCTGTTGGGATGTCAGGCATACCGACAAAATATGCGACTGCCCCCCACGTGTGATGGTGAAGCCATGCTCCCCCAATGTCTGTGCGAGATGGCGTCGTAGCTCATCAGGACGATAGTGGAAAGGGGTATCCCCAGCGCTGCTCCACACCTGCAAAGCAATGGGGGCTGCAACGCCCGCCGCATGCGCGAGATCCAGCGTCATCTCCGTGACGCGCGTCATCGTCTGGGCGATCTGGCGTGATGGCACGCTCATCACTTCTTGCATCAGATGTTGGATGAACACAACTGGGCGCTGGAGGCAGGCCGCTGCCACCTGCGCGATATCCACGCCCGCAGCGGCAAAACACCCGGTGTCGTGCCCAAGCCGTTCGATGGTCACCGTCTTACCAAAGGCGGCGCGCAATTCGTCCGCCGCCGCGTGAAAGGAGTCTTCAGCGAACGAGAAGATGATAGGGGATGTGGCAACGCTAGCGGCGGAAGTGTGCATTGGGTGCTCCAGTTCGGTCTCGGGTGTATTATACGCACTTCTCCTGACCATTCTCTGTGGTAGATGATGAGGGCTGTTGCCTCGCATGGACATTTAACCGTGTGAAGGACTCTCAAACATCGCAAAGAATCGACGTTTGTGCGCCAGATGCAATGAAAAGCACAAAAGCTCGGCTTGGGGTTGGACCCACAAGAGAATGAGGGGCAGTGCAAGAGATAGTCAACTGGCTGCGTCAATCTCAGGACAGAAGCTAACGCTTCAAAAAATAGCCAACCACACAGGATTAACAAAAAGCTATATTTCTATACGAGAACACCGGCAGAAAACACCAGAACGAGATACGCTTATCTCTTTACTGCTTGCTGCATTCAGCTTACCTATATTCCTTGCTGAGAGAGTACTGTTCTTTGCGGACTACGCCCCTTTTCATCACAGAACACTTGCACGCAAGAGTGCATGAGTAGAAGACTGACGGACCAGCATTAATCCTTGACAGTGTATAAAGAGATATAATCTATGATTTGCTCCTTGCTCGCCTTGCCGCCTGGCCTTTTAGAGCCTGAAGTCCCGCCGATAACGGCAGCCATTTGCTTTAAAGTTGCTAATGGAAGCGTAGATAATGCTTTAGTAAATTGATCTCTTCCTACCATTTCATATATAACAGTTGGATCAAGTGTAGTATATGGATTAAATTTCTTATTATCAACCTTACGTTGTCTTGTAAGTTTGCTCATCTCTTCGCTTGGCGAGTGGAATTTAGGTTTGGTTTGGGGTATTCTTGGAGTCGGTTTAAGTTCCAAAAACAGTTCCTTGATTTTAGCAGCAAGGGCAGGATTATGAGCAATTTCTATTGATACTGATTCAGATAAAGCAATGGCGAGAAGCTTTAGTTCTGTAGGTTTCAGGCTTTCAAGGCCTAACGCTTCACATAGCTGCTTAGTTGCCTTAGTTGCCCTTACTTGGGCTGTTTCCGTCTCATGAATGAGTATCGTTGACATAGTTAAGTATCTCCTTCAATAGTTCTTCGTAAGCTACCTTAGCTCTACTATTCGCCCGTAAACTACCTCTTTCGACGCCTTGGTCGAAGGGAATTACAGTTGAAAGTAAAGGGGCATTGTTATTGAAAAAGATTTGACCCAAGACTCCGGCGCTCTGCTGGGTTTCGGTATCATCTGCCCAGTGGGTAAAAACTCCTCCAATAATTCCAACCTCACGACGTGTAAGGTGTTGCATCGTTTGTAACACACCAAGTGCATTGACAGTGCCAGCTACTGATGAAGGCCTTGCTCTCATAGGAAATAAGGCATAATCAGCACAGGCAAATGCAACCCTTGTATAGTATGACACCGCTGGCGGGGTATCAATAATTATCCAATCAAAAGTCATGGGGGGACTTGTATCTAGAAACGAAAAAAGGTCCCTTGCAAATTGCAATTCGTCTTTAGGTCTTCCATAGCCACCTGTATCAAGAAAAATCATATCGGGATGAGCGGGAAGAATCGAGAGATTTGTGAAGTTGGGTACAGGTCGCACTATCTCTGTTAACGTTTTCTCTGAAGCGAAGTATTGAGTAAGAGTAGGTATAGTTAAAGTGCCTGCTAAGTTGCCAAAATATCTTTCGCTTGTATTTCCTTGAGCATCAAAATCAACAAGTAACACCCGATCTCCTTTAGCTGCGAAACCTTCCGCAATAAATCGGGCAGTTGTGGTTTTGCCTACTCCACCTTTATTATTAGTGATGGTAATAATGCGTGTCGTTGATGGTTTCAATGCGAAGGTTTTTTCCGGTTCTAAAAATGGTTCGGGGGGAATATACGCTGCTTGTGATTTAGGGTTTATATACGATGAACCCTGAATATATTTGATATACCGAATGAATGTATCACCATTAACGATGTAGGCGTTTCGCCCTCCTGCTAAAGTAGCAGCATCTTTTCCAACTTTGTTGGTAGTTGTAACTAAGTATCCGGGTATTTTTCCATTATTCAAGGCGGCGGCTCCGAGTAACTTTTGAACTATATCAAGAGTAATCATAGTTGTCGGACCAAATCGTTTAACTTCTACACCTCCCATTCTTCTGCTTGTTTGTTGGCTGCTATAAAGTTCTAAGTCTACTCCTCTGAGGAATTTAAAAGCAACATTTTTGGGAACATAGCCAGCTCTAAAGAAGACATAACTTACAAATTCCTCGAAATTATGTGGTGTCAGGTTTTGTTGGAGCGATGTTAGAACGGGGTCAGAAAATAAATCTTCTAGGTCCTTCTGGTTCATAGTAGTATCTCTTTCCATTTCAGCGGTAGGATGATCGCCTTGTTGTACTGTATCACGAATTGTTGAGGTAAATCACTAAAAAACAAGATTGTTGACCGCAAGGAGGGTAATGGAAATAAGCGGGACCAAGGGACTCAAAAAAGTGCGACCCAGTGTCCATTTTGGTCTGGTTATAGGAAAAATGGCTTACTGGCTGACAGTTACGAAGTAGCTCTGGCAAAGGAAAAGCCCCCAAAAAGGGGGCTGGTGGTGACGAGGGTGGGATTCGAACCCACGACCGAGGGCTTATGAGTCCCTAGCTCTACCA
>JACDGC010000326.1 GCA_013815535.1 Ktedonobacterales bacterium | reverse complement strand
GCTCTATATCGCTATCTTCATCGCCATTGCTCAGTGGTACTCCGACAACCTCTCTGAGGAAACCAAGAAGGGCAAGGAGGGCCGCAAACGTGCGGGCCTCTACAATGGCGTGCTGCCCTTTGGCGTCATGAAAGGGGAGGGTAAACCGGCGCTCCCCCTCCCGGATATCCGCCCGCTCGTCTTGACAGGCCACGATGGGGCGCTGCACCACACTACCACCTATGACGGCCTCCAAGCCATCTTCACCCACTACGGCCAAGGCGAAACCGCGCGCGAAATTGCCCGCTGGCTCAATCACCAGGGCTATCGCACCACTGGCTCACATGGCCAGCATCCCTTCACCAAAGACACCATCAACATCATCCTCAAGAATCGCTTCTATGTCGGCGAACTCCCCGACGGCCAAGGCGGCTGGGTGCCGGGGCAACATGGTCCCCTCATCGCCCCGGAGGTGTGGGATCGCGCCCAGCATGTGCGCCAACGCTATCAAGGCAATCCGCAAACCATTCCCGGCAATGCGCGGGTCCATGTGCTGGGTGGGGGCTTGCTCCGCTGCCGCACCTGTTGGGGCGAAGGTCGCTCGATGGCGCTGCACGTGGCACACAGTCTCAAAGCCACGGATACGGCGCGCTATGCCTGTCGGGGACGGATCCAAGGCTTTGCCTGCGGGCAGCCCTCGGTGGATGAAGCCGTGCTCGAGGCCCAGGTGGCCGCCATTCTTGAGCAGTTCACGCTTCCCGTCGATTATCGTGAGCAAGTGGTGGCCCTCTATCAGCAGAAGCAGAGTCAACGCGAGGCTGAGGGCTTGCCCGACCCAGCTGCGCAACGGGCGAAGCTTGCGGCGCGTCTCGAGCGGCAACGCTATCTCTATGAATTGGGGGATTGGACGCGTGAGCAGTACCTCGAGGCGCGCCAAGAAGTGACGCGCGAACTCGAGGGAATCCCGCTGGTGCCGTCAATGATCCCTGAGATGGAGGTGGTGCAACAATTGGGGGGCTATGTGCAGCAGGTGCGTGCGGCGTGGAATGATGCTGACAAGGCGCAGCGGCGCATGCTGATTCGCACCTTGTTCACCACCATGTGGGTCGATGGCGAGCGGATTGTGGCCGTGGAGCCTGAGGCGCAATTCGAGCCGTTCTTCACCGTGGCGCGTCACGGAATAGACGGCGGCTTTGATCCTCAGGGGGCAAATATGGGGGATGCAAAATTACTCCGAGACACAAAAAA
The DNA here is from genome assembly GCA_013815535.1 of Ktedonobacterales bacterium. Classification (GTDB taxonomy): domain Bacteria; phylum Chloroflexota; class Ktedonobacteria; order Ktedonobacterales; family JACDGC01; genus JACDGC01. The sequence continues at coordinate 4,016 of JACDGC010000326.1, read as the reverse complement.
ACCGCATGCCACCAGGGATGGTGACATGCGAGGACGGACAGGCGGTCCTGACCGGATTGCTCCCGGATTGATAACATAATTAGCCCAACGCCCGCAACGAATGGTCACGCCAAGCATGAAGACACCAGCGTGACAGTCACTACATGCACCATTTCCATTTTACCACATCGTTGCTCCCACACCCTACGGTTAAAGCAACTCACCAGATTGGTGGGCAGTCCACCAGATATGCCGTAGCCAGTCTTTGGTTACGTAGGCTCTTTCCTCTTCATCGCATCTCTCCCAACAGGGTCTTGTGTTCCCAGCGACGCGGGGATCTGAACATCCTTTTCCCAACCTTTGTACCCCTATCCTATCTTCTGTCACGGATAATATGCGGAAAGACTCTCATAGGTTCCCGATTGTGGGTCGCCTGCTCTATCCCGCCAATTCCGCCTCTCCGTTTCTGTGACACCCGGCGCGCCACTTCCACGCAAGACGGTCATCATGATAACTCTGAAGAGCGGACTGGAATGAACCGCTATCGCCACGGCAAAGCTGAGGTGGTGTGATGTCACACGCATCTCTGCGCGTCAGCTCGGCGAATGACCCGCTCCGCCCGGAACCATCAGCGGCATCAATAGCGATGCCGAACTCGCCACAACGCCGCCCAGCGGGCATTCCGCATCCCGCCCATCTCCTCGGCGTGCGCGATCAGCCTATCGGACTGACCGAACTCATCCGCCCGTATCGCGCCCGCCGGGGCGACCCCTGCCCCCTCTGTGGCCGCACCTCGGAATGCTTTGCTCTGCCAGATCCGCAGCGAGGCGATCTGCGGCATGTCTATTGCACGCGAGGGGCTCACTACCCTGATGCGCTCCAGTGGGATGGCTTTGGCTTCAAAGGGGGCATCTGGTATGTCCCCTTCATCGGCGCCGTTGCGACACCGCACCGAACACCCGTCACCAAACGTCCCACTTTTCACGCCGCGCCAGTAACGGTGCAGGATCGCGTATTGCGCAAGATTGCGCGCTATTTCGGTCTCAGCGCGGAGCATCGCGCCCGCCTGGCGGCGCGGGGCTATGATCCGGACCGCTGCGGCCCCGAAGGACCCAACCTCTTCGCCAGCCTCCCGGCCAACCCTGGCGCACGCGCGCAGGTCATCATCGAACTCCTGGCGCATTCGGAGACCTGGCAGAATCTGCAAGGCGTCTTTGGGATGGCCTATGATCGTCGCCTCGCCGACTCCCCGCTGTATTTCCTACCACGGGTCACTGGCACAGCGCTCATCGAGTTCACCCTGGATGCGAACGGTCTGGTATGGGGCTTCCAATATGCCCCCGATATGCCTGAGGTCGATGAGCAAGGCAAGGTCAAAAAGCGCCTCAGCGCCAACGGCATGACCATCGCCGAACACTACCATTGTACCCTCCTCTTCGGTGATGATGGCGCGACGCTTTGGCACACCGAGGGCATCCACAAGGCCAATCTTGTTGCGGCGCACTATCACCAGCCCGCCGTCGCCGCACTTGGTGCTGGCAACTTGCGCGGCCTCATCGCGGCGGCTCATGACCTCGATCCCGACCAGCAGCGCCACCATATCATCGCCCTCGACGCGGACATGTGGGGTAAAGATCTGGCGCTGGCCCAGACGCTGCACGAAATGGGGTTCACGGTCGCGCTGGCCCGCTGGGATGGCACGGCGGCCAAAGGCCCGGATGACGCGCTGCTGGCGGGGCTGCCCATCACCCCCCTGCTCTATGAGCCAGCAGGCAAACCACGCACGGTGCAACGTCTGCTGCATACTTACCACTGGCAGCGCCATCGTGAGACCCCAGCGGAGCAGCAGGCGCGCCTCGCGGCTATTGGCGTCCAAATCCAGCGTGACGTGACTGCCCACATTGACAGCAACAGCAAAGCGGTGCAGGTGATTGTCGCACCACCCGGCGTCGGCAAGTCCACCGCCGTCGCGCAGCTCGCCCAGGAGTACAACCTCAGTGTGGTCGTGCAACGCCACGATATGATGGGCAGTAATCCCAACCTGCGTGCGCCACTGTTTCGCCATATCCTCACGGCGACGGCGCAGACCTGCCCTGACGGCTGGCCGCTCCATCGCGCGCTGGTCCAGCGGGGCTACCTGACGGAACCTGCTCACGCGCATGCTGCGAAAAATACCTGTCTCTATCGCCAGCAATGGGATATGCAATGGCCCAGTGTGTACCAGATCAATCACCTCGTCACGCCGTTCCCCGCCGGGCATCGTGCCATCATCATCGACGAGTGCGATGTGGCCTCCTGGCTGCCGGAGCGCCGCATCACGGTTGGCGACATTCACGCCACGAACAACCGCTATCCCGCGGGATCGACGACCTCGCAGTTCCTCAGTGTGCTCCAAGTGGTCCTGACGGATATCGGTCAGGTGCATCACGCCGACCCCACAGCCCCTCTGCCCAGCGGGGCGACGGTCTTTGATGCCATTGATGCCCGCTGCCAGGGGCAACTCGCAGTGTTGCTGGCACAGATGGATCGCGCATTCCCCCAGCGTCCCGCTCCACCCCAGGATGTCACACTGACCAATCCCCAGGCCGTGGCGCGCGCTGAGGGGCTACCCCGTGTCGTGCTGCCGCATCTCATCGCGGCGTTGCTGGCCGAACTTCCGCGTTGGCAACGCGGGCAGCCCTTCAATTCGCGCATCCGCGTCGGCCCTGTCGGCGATGGCATGGCCTTTTATCTCACCGAGCCACGCACCTTCACGGCAGCCAAGGACGGCACCATGCCCCCGCGCGTTCTCCTCGATGCCACTGCCGACCCGACGCTCCTCTCCCGCCTGTGGGACGCGCCCGTGGTGGTGCGTCATTATGACGTTGATCCTCCCGCACACATGCGTCATATCGCCGTACGCACGGGCAAAAGGTATGGCAAGATCAGCCTGACGGCGCAGAGCCATGCGCGGGATCGGGCCCGGGTCGTGGCGGAGTTACGTTACCTGCTGGCTGACCTTGATCCAGACGGCGCGCTGATGCAAGCGGGCAAGATTGGGCTGGTGACCTTTGCCGCCTGCGAAGACGCGCTCGGCGAGGCATTAGGTATTCCCGATTATCGACGTCGACATTTCTGGGCGACGCGCGGCAGCAACGCGCTCGAAGCGTGCGAGATCCTGCTCGTGGTGGGCACGCCCGCGTTGGCTCCTAACCAAGTTATCCGTTTGGCCGAGGCCCTCTACTGGCACGAGGTCAAGATCAATCCGCGTTGTGAGGAAGGGGCGGATGGCCACTGGCATTACGTGGATCCGCGCTGTCAGGCGCTGGCCGATTCCCTCATCAATGCCGAATTGACCCAGTGTGCCCATCGCAATCGTCCCCTACGTCACGATGGGCGCATCGTCGTAACCCTCTGCCAGGGTGAGATCGCCAATTTGCCCCCAACGACGACCATCACCAGCCTCCCCCAACTCACCGCCGATGGCGAGGAGCGGCGCACCGCATCGCTGGTCGACGCTGAGACACGCATCCAGGCGGCCATTGCGGAGTTGCATGCCGCCGGCCAGCCCGTGACGGTCCGCACGCTGGCACGGCGCACGCGCCTCCAGATCGCCGTGGTGGGGGCGGCGCTACGACGCTGGCGCTTTCGAGAAGCGGCAATCGCACGTCTGTTTCCCGTTCTGCATTTTACAACTACAGCATCTCCGGAAACGCTGCGGCGAATGGGGGGACTATTACCTCTAACGACCCCGCTGATCGGGCCACCAACGGCCCCACCCCAGCCGTTTCGGGAACGGTTGGCGCAGTGGATCGACGCTGGGATATCTGAGGATGAGGCGATCCCGCTTATCCTGGCCGAACGAGCGGCGGTGAGTGGAGACCCGTGACGTGTGGTAGGCGTGACCCAGGGTACAGCATCGGCACAATATGGCTCTGACACACTTTTGGTGACGCTGCCTGGTTCTTGATTCCTTGACCGGCATCGGACTTCGTGTTTAGCAAGAGTTTCTCACCTGAACACGGAGGTGTCGCTTGGATCTCGTGACCTTCTTAGGA
>JACDGC010000325.1 GCA_013815535.1 Ktedonobacterales bacterium | reverse complement strand
ATACATGCCCACCCTGCCACGCAAGCGGCCTGAGGGGCAATCAGGCACCATCAACGTTGCTAGCCAAGCTGCTCGCCAGCTCAACCACGGGCGCTGGAGGGATCGCCGCCGCCATGCGAATGAAGAAGGTGGAGCCTTCGCCCGCGATGCCGGTGCTTTCCACCCAGATCTCGCCGCCCATGGCGCTGACCAACAGGCGGCACAAATAGAGCCCCAACCCATTGCCGATGGTGGTGGAGGCGATGTCGCGTGGCAACCGCACAAAGCGCTGAAACAACAAAGGGATTTGCGCGGGAGGGATGCCAAAGCCACGGTCACGCACGGCAATCTCAACCGTGTTTGCCACTTCCCCCGGACGCGATGCAGTGGGTTGCCCCATGAGCCGCGCGGTGATCTCGATTGGTGAGCCGGGCGGGGAATATTTGACGGCATTCGAGAGCAGATTCACCAACACCTGACGCAGCCGCACCGGCTCGGCGGCGACACTAAGGTCCGGCGGAATCTCCAGCCGCAGGTCGCGCTCCACCAACTTGCCCTCACGCGGATCGATCAGCCCAACGGCGGTTTCGATGGCCCCCGCCACCATGACGGGCGTCAACACGAGATCGTCGCTGAATTGCTCCATTCGACGAATGTCGAGGATGCTTTGCAGCAATTCGACCAGATCCAGGCTGGCGTCGCGGGCGCGTGCCACCAAGGTCTGGCGGCGCTCGGTCGGCATTTGCACGGGAGCCAACGCCAGATCGAGCAGCCCCATCACTGCCATCACGGGGGTGCGCAACTCATGATTGACGCTGGTGATGAACATATCTTTGATCTCGGAAAGCTGGCGTGCTTGCTCGTTGGCAAGCTGCAAGGCCCCCATATCCAATAGGGTCTGGCGCGAAATGCGTTGCAGACTGATCATGGCGACAGCGATGCCCCACTCGATGCTGATGGAGGACGAGACAACCGCGATGAACTGCTGCGAGATGGCGTCTGCCAGCGGTGTGGCACGCGGTGCACCGAGCCAAAGAAGCAAGGTGTAGAACGAAACCCCCGCCGTCACCCAGATGATGGTGCGCGTGTCGCCCAACATGCCGATCAACACGACGATGAAGTTCAGCGCGGCAATGAGCATGAGCGCATAAGGGTCGATCCCTTTATGCGAGATCCACACAGCCTGCGCCCCCGTAATGGCAACGACCGTCGCCGTGATAGTCAACCTCGTCGCCGTGTTGACCATGCCATGCCGCACCAACCACGTCGCACCGCCCATGAGCAAGGCGGAGAGCGCCAAAAAGCCGGAGATGCCCAGCAGCAGCGGCGTGAACGTCTGGCCAAAACTGAAATTGGGCACGGTATATGCCAACCCACTAAACGTCACAAAAAGGACGCCATTGAGGAGAATGATGGCCCCAATCGTCGGCGCGATGATGCCCGTCAAGCGCCGCCGCCGATCCCATTCATAGTCTAAATAGAGGGTGCTATCCTGTTGCATGATGAGTCCTTTCATCCTCGCGTCGCAGCGTCATCGGCGAAATCCAGCAACCGTTGGGTGCGCTCAGCGTCGCTCAGACCCAGCGCCTCGTGAATGGCCACCACCAAATCCGCAGGCCGAATCGGCTTCAACAGATAGCGATCCACCCCTGAGGCATAGCCAATGAACTTGTCCTTGTCTTGCGCCATGGCGGTGAGAATGACCATGGGGGTATTCGCTGAGGCGGGATCGCCGCGCAAGATGCGAATGAGTTGATAGCCATCCAATTCTGGCATGCGAACGTCAATCACCAAGCAATCGGGGTGGTGGGCATCATAGACATCCAATGCCTCGACCCCATTGGTCGCTGTAACCACAGTGAAACTGCCCAACAACTCAAGCGATTCTTTCACGGTAAAGAGCATACGCGGATCGTCGTCCACCACCAACACGATAGATGCGTCAGTCGCCATAGTAAAAAATCCTTTCTCATCAACAGGTGTTCCTTCACCGCGCGGTATACGCCACTGTGACAGGCCCCTTGGGACGGTTCGTGGGCAAAAAGCGGGGGTGCAGATTTGGCGTGCCCACCAACGCCAGATCGAAGCAGCGCAGCAGCCGCGTCAGCATCGCTTTGATCTCTAGCCGCGCGATGCCCTCCCCCAGGCAGATGTGTGGGCCATTGCCAAACCCCACCCAGGCATAGGGCGTGCGTTGCGCCTCGGCCTGGGGCGCGAGGAAGCGATCCGGATTGAAACGCTCGGGGTCGGCGAAATAGGCTGGGTCGCGGTGGGTATAGGCAGGGAGGAGCATCACCGGCGTGCCTGCCGTGATGGTGAAACCACCAAAATCAAAGGGATCGACGGTGCCACGCAACATCAACGGCTGTTGTGGATGCAGGCGCAAGGTTTCATCAACCAAGGCATCCAAGAAGGGTTTGTCGCGCAGATCATCCAGGGTGACGGGGGCGTCGCGGTCGTCTGCCCGCACCGCGACCCGCACCCGCTCGAGCAACGCTGGTTGTTGCAGCAACTCGGTCATCAGCCAAGTGAGCGTCCCCGAGGTTGTGTCATAGCCCGCGAAAATCAGCAACTTCGTCTGCGAAATGAGTTCTTCGTCGGTCAGTTGCCCTTCTTGCTCATCATGAGCATTGATCAGCAGCCCCAGAGCGTCGCTGGTTGGCTGGCCACGGCGCTGGGCGATGGTCGTGCGCACCAGTTGCTCGATATGCCGTTGCGCCTGCAACGCACGCCCATAGATGGTGAAAGGCGTATCCACTTTGACGATGGCAAAGAGACCCCGCGCATAGTCCACCCACAGGTGAATGAGTTGATCATACGTCGGCCCTGGCTCGATGCCGAGCAACAGGGCACTCGCCAGCTTGAAGGTCAGTTGACGCATTTCGTCATAGAGCGCACGCTGACCCTGCGCGCCCCAGGTGGCGAGCTGCCCATCGATGAAGCGGTTCATGGTGGCGAGGTAGGCCGCCATATTGTGCTGACGAAAAGCCGGGGCCAACAGCCGTCGCTGGCGGATGTGGGTGGGGCCGTCTTGCAGCAGCAGGGCGCCCCCGAGAAAGTCGTTCAGATAGCCATAACCCGCGCTTGCCAGAAAGTTGCGGTGGTGGGTGCCCAGCACATATTCCTGTGCTGCCGCTGAAACCATGGCCACCGTCGTCTTCCCTTGAATGTTGGTGGCGAAAACAGGGCCATAGCGGGCAATGTGGCCGTGGGCAAACTGATAGGGGTCGTCAATAACCGCGAGTGATTCCCCCAGGACAGGGAGACCTTTGCTGCCTGGGATGCGTAGCTGCGTCATTTTTCCCTCATGACACTCCGTGAAGCCGTCAGTGAATCTCATCCATTACAAGTCACGCGATGGCTGCACGTTAGTCTAGCAGTTTAGCATGTTTAGCAAGAAAGTCAAAAACCGTGTCTTATTGGCCACCCAACACGGCAAAAATGGGGCGCCCCCCTGTGACAGGCAGGATATAATCGTGGCATAATGGCATACCCACTATCATGCGTATTCTCAGGTGAGCACATAGGAAGGAGACAACGGCTGCAAAAAGCTGACCGAGAATTTCCCCTGGCCTCTACCTCGGGCGTCATTGGGCTGGAGGAGGAGTTGCGCCCGCAGCGTCCGCGACGCCCGACGCGGTGGCCGCCGTTGCGGCAGTCTGGCTGCCCTCAGTGAGCCGAAACGCGAGAATGATGAATGACAGAAGACAAGGAGCACATATGCCAGAAACTTCCAATGATGAGTCGGCGCCTTCGGCTGACCACAGCGCCGCACAACGTGAATCAGGCGCTGTTGCAGACCACACGGCAATGAACACGGAACAGCTCCAGGCCATTTGGGTGATACCCCCCACCCCGCTCGATGGCACCATCCACCTGGCCGAGTATGACGCGGAATGGCCACGGCTCTTTGCGCGCGAGGCGGTGCGCATTCGCGGCGCGCTAGGCGAGCAGGCGTTGCAGATCGAACACGTTGGCTCGACCTCCGTTCCCGGGCTAGCCGCCAAGCCGCGCATCGACATCCTTTTGATCGTCCCGGACTCAGCGGAAGAGGCGTGCTACGTCCCGGCGCTCACGGCAGCAGGCTATACGCTCTGCATTCGCGAACCCACGTGGTATGAGCATCGGATGTTTAAGGGACCAGATACGGATGTCAACCTCCACACCTTCTCGCCCAATTGCCCCGAGAGCACGCGCATGCTGCGCTTTCGGGATTGGTTACGCAGCCACCCTGACGACCGTGAACTCTATGAGCAGACGAAGCGTGAACTGGCCAGCAAAACATGGCAATATACGCAAAACTATGCGGATGCCAAGACGCAGGTGGTAGAAGATATCCTTAAGCGTGCCCAAAGCGACTGAGGCGTCAGCCACTTTTCCACGAGATATCCACAGTGTGGAAGAATTGTGGATATCTCGTGGGCAGCAGGCGCAGCCTTCAGAGGGTGATATCCGCCGCGATGGCGACCTCGCGAAACTGTCCAGCACGCGCGCCACCAGGCAACAACTGCTGGCCCACCGCATGCAAAGCCGCCCGCCGCTGCGCGAGCGTCAGCGACGGATCGCGTGTCAGCGGATCTTCCACCACCCACGGCGCGACGGCCAAGAGCTGGCCACGCATGGCTTCCCCGGTGACTGTGTGGAAAAAGCCCGAGTTGCCCACAAAGTTATCCACAGCGTTGGGGATATCTTCGCCCTTATGGGTGATGGTGGATTGCCCATCAAACGTGACATCAAAAAAATTCCCGGTTTGCATGGCACAGACATTCGCTTGCAGATGGGGATAGTGTGCTTGCACGCTGCCTAACACGGAGTTCAGCCATTCCTGGGGTTGCCAGTCGCAGGTCTGGGATGGCCCCACCCACAGCTGATCGTTGGCATCTGGCTGCGCGACGATTTCCGCCCGCAAGGCATCGATGTGGCGCAGATACTCGGGCGTAAACGCATCCAAACTGATGGCGACGCCGATGCGCCCCGCTGGCGTTTCGATGACTGGCACATCCGCCAGATTTCCTGGTACGAGATCGAGCGTCGCCTGCTCACTCGCGGTCAGATACACTTTATCCACACGGTGCAGCACCCCATCGGGCGTCGCCAAGAAGGCCATATTGTAGGCTTCGGCGCTGGCGGCCAAATAGACCACATCGGCCCCAGCTTGGCCCCAACGGCGAATGTCGCGTGGGCGGGTGGAGCGCTCGACCACCGGCGCGGCGGTGCCTGCGATGATGGTGGCCTGATAGTGGCGTGCCAGACGCGGGAGGACGGTCGCCAAGGGC
>JACDGC010000324.1 GCA_013815535.1 Ktedonobacterales bacterium | reverse complement strand
GCCCGGATGTAGCCTTTCATTGTGCGCCTCCTTGATGAACGAGGGTGATGAACGTTTCTTCGAGATCCGCCGTGCTGACTTCGAGATTGTGCCAGGGCAGATTGCTGGCGACCAGTGCCCGCACGGTGGCATCGGTATCACGCGTATAGAGGGTCACGCGGTCACCCTGCATCGTCTGGCGTTGCACGCTCGGCAGGGTGGCATAGGCGCTTGGGGCAACGGCCCCCGTGAATGACAGCCGTGGGTTGCCATAGCGCTCCAAAATGTCATGGACGGTGCCGTCCGCGATGATGCGCCCCTGTGCGATGATGACCAAACGCGAGGCAAAGGCTTCCGCTTCTTCCAGATAGTGCGTGGCGAAGAGGACAGTGTGGCCCAGCGCCGCATACCCATGCATGCTGGCCCAAAAGGCCCGACGCGACTCCACATCCATGGCAGCGGTGGGTTCATCGAGGATCAGCAGTTCCGGGTCGCCCGCGATGGCCATGGCGAAGCGCACGCGCTGCGTTTGCCCACCAGAAAGGCGATCGATCCGGCGGTTCAGCACCTCACCCAGGTCAGCGATGCTGACTAATTGCGCCATGGGCAGAGGCTGCGGGTGCAGGCTGCGCACGAAAGCGAGGAACTCGCCAACCTTGACACCAGGCATCAGCTTGCCCTCTTGCAGCATCGCGCCGATGCTGCTGTGACTGATGGCCTTGGTTGGCGCGACGCCAAAGGCGCTGACCTCGCCCGTGGTCGGCAGCAACAGGCCCAGCAACATGGTGAGCGTGGTGGTCTTGCCCGCGCCATTTGGCCCCAGCAACGCGACGATCTCACCGCGCCGAATCGCCAGATCGATGCCCTTGACCGCCTGGACGGTCCCATAGCTCTTGGTGACATCGCGCAATTGGATGACGACATCCGTGGCAGTGTGTGCCGCAGTCGCCTTCCCCGCTGGGGCAGCCGAAACAGAAGTTTGCATAAAGAAAACTCCCCATATCCAAAAATCAAGCCTCCCAGCATGGCTGCCTAAGCGTGGCAGTGGCGTGCTGGTGATGATTGAAGTGTACGGGGAAAATGACGCGGCACCTAGTGTCGGCTCTCATCACTTTGGGATGACAAATATCATCTCGGCGATGAAACCTACCCCAACGGCCCAACGCAGGCATTGCCTCACACGCCGATGACGACACGTTCGCGGGTTTCGTCGCCCGTCTGCGGCTTCCAGAGGAACAGCGCGGGGATGATGGCGACCAGCGCCAGCACCGCGCCCGCCAGGAAGAAGTCCGTGACGACCTTCACGGTGATGGCGGTTGTCTGCTGCGCGACGATGTTCGTAATCTGGTTGATGTCGGTGACGCCCGCTGGGATCGCAATGTTGCCAACGAGATATTGGAAACGACTGACGCCCCAGGCCGAAAGGGCGGCCAGCCCCAAGATCATGCCGATCATACGCAGGGCGGTGACGATGCTGGCGGCCATGCCAAAGCGTTCGCGCGGCGCGGTGTTGAGCGCGCTGGTGCTGATGGGCGCGACGATGAGGCCAAAGCCCGTCCCCGCGATGAGCGTGCCAATGGTGATGAGCGTCCAATTCAGGTTCACGCCCCATTGGTGCATCACCAAGAATCCGGCGGCGGTGAACAGCGCGCCCGCCACGCCAACGACGCGCGTGCCCACCCGCGCCACCAGCCAGCCCCCCGCGAAAGCGCCGATGGGGATCATGATGGTCATACGCAGCAGCGCCAACCCGGCATCCAGATAGGACGACAAGGTGAGCACATCCAGAATGTAGATGGGGATATCGACCAGCGCGATGTTGAGGGCCATACCCAGCAGCAGATTAAAGATCGCGCCCGCACTGAAGGCGCGGCTGCGAAACAGCGCCAGCGCCACCACCGGATCGCGCTGAAACGCCTCCCACGCGATGAAGCCCGCCAGCAGCACCAGCGCCGCCAGCACCAGCAGCGGATTGTTTTGCGACGCCTGCGCGCCCTTGAGCGAGGTCAGCGCCACAGCGGATTGCCCCAGCCCCAGGCTGGTACAAAAGAGCGCGCCGCCCAGCAGCGCCGCCCCCACCCAGTCGATGCGCCCGCGCGGCAGGCCCGTCGCCTGGGCGCTGGTGCTGGCTGTGCGCGGCCACGTCAGCGCCAGCGCCGCCACCAGCACCAGCACAATCGGGATGTTCAGCAAAAAGATCCATTGCCAGGGATGCTCATAGCCTGGCAGGGTGAACGTCCAGCGCTGCAAGATCAGCGCGCCATAGAGCGGACCCAGCGCGCCACCGGCCTCGGTGACGCCGCCAATGATGCCCAGCGCCAGGATGCGCCGTTGCTCGCCAAAGAGGTCACCGATGGAAGCGATGGCGACCGGCACCACCGCGCCGCCCCCCACCGCCTGAATGAAGCGCGCGATGATCAACCAACTGAGCGCGTGGTTGTCGCCCGTCGTCACACTGACCAACCCCACCGGGATACGATCTGCCAGCCATTGGCTCTGCACGCACAGCAGCGAACCGATGGCAAACAGCCCCAGGCACCCCAGCAAAATGCGCTGCCGCCCATAAAGGTCCGACACGCGGCCCATCAGCGGCATGACGATGACGTAACCAAGCAGATAGCCACTGACAACCCACGATAAGGACGAAAGATTATTAGGGAGATCGATGCTGAAGGACGATCCGATGGGCGCGAGCGCCGCCACCACGACCGTCTGATCGAGTGCCGTCAAGAAGACCGCCGCGCACACCACCACCAAGGTGAGGATCGCCGCGCGCCGTGGCACCGTCGCTGTCGCGGCCTCATGCCCTGGTTTCGTCGCATCCACCGCCAACTGAGCGGCATCCTGATCGGCAGTGGTCATGGGGGAGAGCCCTTTCTGCAAAAGCTGAAACGCGTTCCCCCTCTTCAGCCATGCTGCGACGAAGAGGGGGGAGGAGGTGGCTTAGGACGTCACATTTGGCGCAGTGATGGCAATGGTTTCGTTGAACTTCGAGAGGACGAACGTGCGCGCCGTGGTGTCGAGGTCGCCATCCGCTGCCTTGCCCGTCAATGTCACCTGATGGATTTGCAGGTCGGTCTGGCCGACCCAGATCTGGGTCGCCACAGGCGTCGAGATGGTGCTGCTGCTGCCTGTGATGGGCGCGAGCAGGCTGCTGGTGACGGTGCCGTTCACCTTCCAGCAAGCCACGCCACCCACCGTATCAGCCGTGGGTTTGCTGGGTGATTGCAACTGATTGAGGATCGACCCGATGCCCTCCGTCGGGCTAAAGATTGCCAGCAGGTTGGGCAGCCCAGTTGTTGGATGATACTTGCCAATGTTGCCGAGATCGACATACTGATTCGCGCCGATGATGATGATGCCAATGCCGAGCGTGCCGCCCTTTGACACCATGTCAGAGCCGATGATTTTCAGCTTGTCGGGCCGCACCACATCCCCCTCCGCAGCGGTGACAGCATAGAGACCCGGAACGATGTCTTTGGCGGTGAGAGTGAAGTGCAGCGCGGTATCCTGCGCGAAATTGGTGCTGGCTTTTTGGATGAGATCCTCGGCGGTGTAAGGCGAGGTGGCGGTGCTGCCGCCGCATGCTGCCAGCAGCATGGTCAGCGACACCAGCACCCCCAGCACAAACGAATGGAACCAGCGCGATATCTGCATGTAAGGAAGCCTCCGATGTGCGATGGTGCGGGCACTGCCCAGCCCCTCGTCTTCTGGTGGTATTATGGGGACAAAAGCACAGAAGCGTCAATAGTGCGCTTTTCACGCTCCCCACCATCACCAACAGGAGTCATCGCCTCATCATGCGTCAAACCCCCCAACAGATCCGCATCGGCGGCTATGCCAGCATCGGCATCGGCGTCTTCAATCTGCTTATTTTCGGCATCCTGGCCCTGGCGCTGCATGACGCGCGCTTCTTCTTCCCAGCCTTGCCAGCGGCGTTGATCGTGACGGCGCTGGGTGTGGCCTTTGTGCAGGGGGCCGACCGCATCTCCGCCAGTGCCGCCAACCAAAAAGTACCCAAGAAAGTGCGCGAAGAGGCCGCGAGCAAAGGCATCGCGCCGCAATCGCTGCGGCGGGCAGGGACGATCTTTGCAGCCACCGGGGGGGGGCTCTTCATCGTCTTCCTCATCACGGCGCTCGTGACCCACCAGTGGAGCTTCCTCTTAACCACCGTCGCACCCGCTTTCATCATGTTTTCGATGGGCATCAGCTTCATCGCGACGGATCGTCCCACCGTGCACTAACTTTTAGCAGGTGCCTAGCCCAATGTGATGCATTCCATTGCCAGGGGGGGTGACACGCGGTACGATGACGATACCGTGCCGCGATGCCACCCAGCCACCGACAAGGAGCAAATGATGATGCCACTCCCCGAAACCCCGCAGCCGCGTGCCGCCTTACAATTCGCGCTCGATGTGACGGGGGGACGCGACATCGTGTATCGCGTGGCGGTGTACCTGCAAGAACTGCTGCGCAAGTTGCAAGACGCGCCAGGCTTCAGTCGCCGTGCGCGCATCGACATCTTGCTCTTTGACGGCCAAACGGCACAGTCCGTCCCCCTTGAGCGCTTGCTTGAAAGCGCCTCGGCAGCGGCCCAAGGGCAGAATGGGGGTGCCCGCTTTCTGCCGCTCTATCAGCAGATTCGCGCGTTGCCCTATGAAGGTGGCGCGTTCCACACCTTTTTCTTGCTGACGCGCAACCCCGCCGAAGGGTGGGCCAATGAGGTGACGCCGCTCTTGCGCCTGGTGGCCTCGGTCACCAGCCTCTGCTGTGGCCCAGACTGCGCGCCCGATGTCGCCATCGCGCTCAGCAAAGACCCTGGGGGCACGCGCATCGTCAATCCGCTGGATCAGATCAGCCGTCAGTTCGACTCGATTGCTCTGTGGTTGACCCAGCACTTCGCGGAGCGCTTTCCACCGCCGCCAGCCCCCCCACCCGCCGAGGAAGCGCCCCTCCCCATCACGCGGCCCTTGCAGCCCGCGCAGTGGCGCGTGCAAGAGCCGCAGGACCACACCGATCCCGTGCCTCACACGGCAGTGGCGCGCAGCTCTGGCGCGGGGGGCTGGCAAGCCCTGGCCGCCAGCCGTCGGGGCAAGTTGCATGCCCACGAGGGCAGCTATCGCGAAGATGCCTTTGCGCTGAGCACCCACGAAGATTGGCTGCTGATCGCCGTCGCTGATGGCGCGGGGTCGTGTCGGCTCTCACGCGTGGGGGCACGCGTCGCCAGCGAGGCCGCCGTGGCTGGCATGGCGGGGGGCTTGCGCCTGTCGTGGCCGCCCGATGC
>JACDGC010000323.1 GCA_013815535.1 Ktedonobacterales bacterium | reverse complement strand
GCCCACCGTGGTGTGCTGGCGGCGTGGTCGTTGCGCATGTCGCTGCCGACGGAGTCACCGAATTCGATGGTGGCGTGCTCGGTGAGGTTGCGCGGTGATGCGCCAGGGCGGACGACGAAGACGTCGGCATGGCCGCCACTGCCAAATTGCGCGTGGCCAAAACAGGCGATTTGTTGCCCGTCGGGCGACCAAGCTGGCTCAATATAGTTGAAGTTCTCTTCGGAAAGGAGGGCGTGCTGGTTGGACCCATCGGCGTTCATCAGCCAGATCTCGCCGCGCATCATGCGCCAGCGATCCGCGTGGCGATCCGACGCGAAGGCGATCTGGCGGCCATCGGGCGACCATGTGGCATCGCCGTCGTTCCAATCCCCATCGGTCAGTTGCTGGGCCACGCCACCTTCGGCGGGAATGACGAACAGATGGGTGCGATTCTGGTAGATGTAGCCCGCGCCGTTGAAGCGATAGATGATGTCTTTGACGCGGTGGACGCGTGGCTCGGGCTTGCCATCATGCTCGGGCACCTCGGGGAAATCCCCCACATCGGCGGTGAAGAGCACCCGTGTGCCATCGGGCGACCAGAGTGGGGCACCCGCCCCATGCTCGGCAAAGGTCAGTTGGCGGGCTTCACCGCCCTGCACGGGGATGACCCAGATCTGCGGTTTCCCCTTGCCCAGGCGCTTGTCGCGTTTGCCCGCGCCTTCGTCGCCGATTGGCGTGGGCAGTGGCCCCGCGCGGTCCGAGACGAACGCCAGCTTGGTGCCATCGGGCGACCACCGGGGGTTGCGCCCGTCACTGGTGAAGGGTTGCGCCGCGCCCAAGCCGCCCGTGACGGGGGCCAGCCAGATGCTGGTGCGATAGGCGTTCGTTTCGCGGTCAATCGTCTTGACAACATAGGCGATGCGGGTGCCATCGGGCGATACCTGGGGGTCGCCAACGATGCTGAAACGATAGAGGTCCTCAGCCGTGATGTTTCGCTGTGTCATGATGCGGTCATTCTCCTCACAACCACCTGTGCAACGGGCGCGGTTGCTTCCATGGCCGCAACCAACCCGCTGCGTGTTTCGCCCGACCTTACCAATGCCAGTAGCGCTCGATCTTGATGCCGGGATAGGTCGTGCGAATCGACCCACTATATGTATCGATCATCTGGCGCAATTGATCTTCGGAACTGAAGAGTTGTGGCACCTGGCTGCGATAGAGGGCACTGGCCTCGATGCGCAGTGGCAGTTGCAACGACACTTCGTTGAGTTCCGGTTCCATCTTGAGCCCCAATTCCCGCTGGCGGTCAGCCAGGGCACCCTGCGCGGCGACATAGGGGAAATCTTCATAAAATTTGATGTTCGCGCCCTGCTGCGTCAGGCGATCCGCTGCCGATGTGACGAGCTGGTGGTCGACATGGTGGCCGATGCCCATGGGGGCATAGACGACCGCCAGGGGAGCCCGGCTGCGAATTTCGAGCAGGATGGCCGCGATCTGGTCCTCATAATTCACATCGGTGCGGTTGACGGCGCCGAAGAGGGCCTCGCGACCCTCGTAGCCACGATAGAGGGCATCGGGGAAATCGAGCCAGAGGGTGTCGGCACCGACATGCTCGCAGGCGGCGGCGTCTTCGTCTTGGCGACGCGCCACGGCCTCGGCGGCGGTGTTGCCAAAGCCCATCTCGCGGTGCAACTGCTGGCCAAAGGCCGAGAGGGGTTTGTCGCCGCCACCGCCAAAGATGGTGACGACGAGGGCCTGGTGGCCCGCCATTCGTTGCAGCGCCAGACTGCCGCCGCACGAGAGCACTGCGTCATCATAATGCGGGGAAATGTAAATCTGGCGGTGGTGCCGACCGACCGCCTCGATGGATTGCAAATGCACGGAAGTTGCATCCTCTCTATGGTGCATGGGGAATCGTTCATGGTGGGCCTTCCCTCATATTATGCCCCCAAGGGAGGGCCGCTGCAAAGTCTGGCGGCAAAGGGGCCAGAAACGTCACCCGATGAGGGGGCGCCGTGGCGTCTGGCAGCACGCTGAGGGTGATGCTGGCTGCGTGCAGCAACAGGCGCGCCGCAGGGGACTGCTCCGTGGCATAGATGGGGTCGCCCACAATCGGGTGCCCGATGTTCGCCAGATGCGCCCGCAATTGGTGGGTGCGTCCGGTGACGGGCCACAGCCGCACCTGCGCGGCGTTCCCTTGGCGCGCGACCACCACGTAGCGCGTCTGCGCGGCTTGCCCGGCCTCGTCTGGCGCGACGATGACGCGGCGGCGATCCGCTGGGTCGCGCATCAATCGCAGGTCGATCAGCCCAGCCGCTGGCACATCCGCCCCCCAGACGACGGCGGCGTATTCCTTGGTGATGGTGTGGTCCTCGAACTGCCGCACGCCGACGCGCAGCATGTCGGCTGTGCGGGCGAAGAGGATCAGTCCCGAGGTGTCTTTGTCCAGCCGATGCAGCAGCCACGGGCGCGGCAGGTCGCGCGTGGCGTACCACGCGGCCACGAAGTCGGTCAGGGTGCCATCTGGGTGTTTATACACCGGATGCGTCACCATGCCAGCGGGCTTTTCCACGACGAGCAGGTGTGTGTTTTCATGGACGACGCGAAAAGGCAATATGGGTGTGGTCATGCGTACTCGCATTTCGACGGCGCGCCCGGTGGAATAGGTGGGTAGCCTTCCTTGGCTATGGGGGCGTTTCGATGGGCGGTGAGCCCCGCCCGCTCCTGCTTCACCACGGTTTGGCTCGCGTTGTGCCGCATAGCGGCATTTTATCACGCATGGGTCGCCGCGCGGAATGTGGTCCCCGATGAGGTCACTATACCGCTCCAGAAGATAGTGATACAATAAAAGGAAGAATGATTCTGGCGTCTGCACACACGGCAATGGCGCTGCACAGGGAGCAGGTAGTTGACGAAAAAATTAGCATTCGGTTGGGTGCTGCACCAGCATCAGCCGGTCGGAAATTTTCCCTGGGTGTTTGCCCAGGTGTATGAAGTCTGTTACGCCCCCCTCATCGACGCGCTGGAGCATCATCCGGGTGTGCGGGTTTCGCTGCACTATAGTGGTCCCTTGCTAGATTGGTTGTTGGCCGAGCATCCAGAATATGTGGCGCAGATCAGGCGGTTGGTGGCGCGTGGCCAGGTCGAGATGCTGACCAGTGGCTATTATGAGCCGATTCTGCCGATTCTGCCAGAGTTCGACCAGCACGGCCAGATCGCTAAGATGAATGGGGCCATTCGTGAGCATTTCGGCTATCAGCCGACAGGTCTCTGGTTGACCGAGCGCGTGTGGGAGCCTGCTCTGCCCGCGCCGCTGGCCCGCGCCGGGGTTCGCTATACCATCTTGGATGACACGCACTTCATCATGGCGGGACTGGGGAGCCAGGATCTCTATGGCTATTATGTGACCGAAGATCAGGGGCATGCCCTGAGGATTTTCCCCAACCCCAAGGTCATTCGCGAAGCGATCCCCTGGAAGCCCGTCCCGCGCATCGAAGAGACGTTTCGGGGCCTCTATGACGCGGCGCATGGGAACCCGCGTCTGGTGGTGCTGGCGGATGATGGCGAAAAGTTTGGCTCGTGGCCCGACACCTATGATCGCATGTGGCGGCGTGGCTATATGGAGCAACTCTTCACCATGCTCGAAGCGAACAGCGAATGGCTCGAAACGGTGCATCTCAGCGAATATATGGCACGCGAAGAACCGCTGGGCCGCGTCTACATCCCCACCGCGTCTTATGCCGAAATGATGGAGTGGGCGCTGCCTGCGGAGCGCTCGGCCCTGTTCAGCCGCATCCATCACGATCTCAAAAGGACGGATCAACTCGACCTCGCGGGCTTCATGCATGGCGGCACATGGCGCAACTTTGCCGCGAAATATCCCGAGGCGAACAACTTCCACAAAAAGATGCTGCGCGTGCATAGCAAAATCCGCGATGCTGCCGCCGCGCTGGGGCCTGCCAAAACCCAGTCCGCGCTCGATCAGCTTTGGATGGGCCAGTGCAACTGTGGCTATTGGCATGGCCTCTTTGGGGGGCTGTATCTGGCCGACATCCGTTCGGCCATCTACCAGCACCTCATCCACGCCGAAGCCATCACGGATGGGGCGCTGGCAGGCAACACGCCCACGGTGACGCTGACGGACTTTGATTGCGATGGACGCGATGAAGTGTTGATCGAAAGCCCCACGATGGATGTGTATCTCGCCCCGCATGATGGTGGCGCGATCTTTGAGTGGGATTACAAGCCCCAACCGTTCAATGTGGTGGATACCCTGGCGCGCCGCCCCGAGGCGTATCATGACAAACTGTTGACGGGCAAAGTGAAGATCGTGACTCCCTCGGACCCGATGGCCATGCCCGCCCACCCCGTCGATTTGGATGCCGAGGAAGTGGAACACGAGGGCGAAGCGGCCAGCATTCACGATTTGGTGCAAGCCAAAGAAGGGGGCCTCGAAAAACTGCTGCATTACGATCCGCAACGCCGCGCGGTGCTGCGCGAGCGTTTCTTCGCGGCCACGACCACCCTGGATGACCTCGTCGATATGCGCTACGAAGAATTGGGCGACTTCGTCGGGGAGCGCTATGACTATCGCGTGGAGGGGACGGGGGCGGATGCGCTGGTGGTCGATTTGTGGCGCGATGGCACCGTGCGCGATGGCAAGGGCGCGCTGCCCCTGCGGCTGCGCAAGAGCGTCGCGTTTGACACCCACGCCGCGACCCTGGCCGTGACCTATACGCTGCACAACGCGGGCACGCGGCGCCTGCGCACGCAGTTCGCGGCGGAAAGCAATTGGGGCATGCTGGGTGGCGGCCACAACCCGATGGCCTGGTACCTGATCGATGGCGAACGCCCCGCTGAAACGCCCGCCTTAGATATGGCCGATACGGCGACAGGCGTGCGCGAAGTGGCCCTGGTGAATGCTGGGGCGGGGGTGCGGGTGACGCTGACCCCCGGCACGCCAGCGCACCTGTGGCGCTTCCCCATCTGGAGCGTCTCGAACTCCGAGGCGGGCTTCGAGCGCAGCTATCAGTGCTCTTCGGTGGTGTTGCGTTGGCCGCTCGACCTTGCCCCCGGTGATCGTTGGAGCGTGACGCTGCGCTTGGCCGTCGGTCCAGCGGAATAGTGTTGGTGAGCCAGCCAATGATCTCAGCTAGCGCCGCAGGCGCGAAGGGGTGGGACTGATGATGCAGCGACTCGGCGTCATCGGCACCATGGCGGCGCAGTCACGGTCGCCCGCCATGCACAACGCCGCCATTGCCGCGCTGGGGCTCGACCTGCGCTATGA
>JACDGC010000322.1 GCA_013815535.1 Ktedonobacterales bacterium | reverse complement strand
CCCAGTTCATGTTTCCCACTCACCCCCTGAACGATAACGTCAGCACGTGTCCACCTCCATGTTTAGGGGGTTACTTTGGAAAGGATTTCGTATGCCTACGGTGCTCTTAGTCGATGACCAGCAAGATCTCCTCGATGTCGTGAGTGAGGGCCTCACCCAACGAGGCTACCAGGTCCTCACGGCGAAAGATGGCGTGGAAGGGCTCACGCAGGCCGTTGAGGCCCAGCCCGATTGCATTGTCATCGATGTCAAGATGCCTGGCCTCAATGGCAACCAACTGGTGCTCGTCCTGCGCGGCGATCCCGCGACCAGTCACATCCCGCTCGTGATGCTCACGGCCCTGGCGCAGGAGCGCGATCAGTTCATCGGCATCGCGACGGGGGCGGATCAGTATTTGATCAAGCCCCAACCACCATCGAAGATTCATGAAGCGATTCAAGCCGCCCTCGCCCTCACGGAGGGTGAACGGGCGGCGCGGCTCCAACACTTGGCCGAAGCGCCCGAGTATCCGCAGTAGCGGGTCGATCAGCTGGTGCTGCCCCGGTGCAAAGCCGCCGGGCAGCGCCTTTCAGCGCAAGGAGCGATACTCATGACGACAGCGATCGCACGCATTCCTGGCCAGGCCGGCTTACCGTATTTGGGGGAAAGCCGCACCCTCTTCGGCAATCCCATTCGCTATGCCGAGCGCCATCACGCCCAGTATGGCGCGGTGGTCCGCACGACCTTCCTGGGGCGTCCAGGTGTCGTGCTCTTGTCGGCGGAGGCCCAAAAATATGTGATGGTGGATCACGCCACCAACTTCAGCTGGCACGCGGGGTATGCCCTGGGCGAAGATTTGTTTGGCGATGCCTTATTCGTCATCGATGACCCCGACCATGCCTTCCAACGCAAACTCATGACCCCCGCGTTTACAGCCCGGGCCTTGGCCGCCTACCAGCCAGATATGGATGCCGTCACCCGCGACTATGTGGCCCCCTGGTCCGCGCAGGAGGCGGTCGATCTGTATCCCTTTGCCCGCGCGGTCACGTTCCGCCTCTCTGCGACGCTGCTCGCCGGGTTGCAACCGGATTTCGACCAGGCCACCTTTCAGCGGCTCTTTACGCGCTTATTAGCCGGTGCGTCGGAATTCGTGCGCCGCGACATCCCCGGCACCAAATACAGCCAGGCGCTCCATGCCCGGCGCGAGTTGGTGCCCCTCCTCAAGCGCCTGATCGCGCAGCGCCGCGAACACCCCACGCAGGATGCCTTAGGCTTGCTGGTGGCCGCCCGAGACGAGACGGGCCAGGGCCTGAGCGAGGAGCATCTGGTGGGCCTGGCGATCACGCTCATTTTTGCCGGCTTCGAATCGACGGCGGGCACCCTCACCTGGCTTTTGACAGAGTTGGTGCAGTCGCCAGCCTGGTATGCGCGCGCACGGGCGATCTGTACCGGCGACCCGGATGCGCCGGTCACGGACGGGGACGTGAAGCAGCCGGTCCTCGATGCCATGATCGACGAGACCTTGCGCCTCCACCCGGCCACCCCGCTCATCATGCGTGGTGCCGTCGCTGATTTCCCCTGGCAAGGCTATACCATCTCGGCGGGAACGCAGATCTTCTTGATCCCTGGGTATACCCAGCGACGCCCTGATTACTTCGCGGACCCCAACCTCTTCAATCCGCAGCGCTTCCTCGATGGCGAGGAGAAAGCGCATCCCGCTGCCTACGTGGGGTTTGGCGGCGGCTCACGCTCGTGCATTGGTTCGGGCATTGCCCGGCGCGAGATCAAAACGGTGCTGCAGTGCATCCTCCGTCGCTATGATCTCACGCTCGTTCCCGGACAAAACCTGGCGCCCCGCCGTTTTCCGCTCAATCGCCCAACCGCCAATGTGCGGGTGCGCCTCACCCCCCGTCAAGGAGAGTAGTTGTCGTATGACCATGCCATCGACGCTTTACGAACGCGAGATCTATCGCGAGTATGACCGCGACCGACGGCTGCGCGTGACGCGCAACTTTTCGGCGACCTTCTTCATCCTGCTGCTCCTCGCGCTCGTGACGACCCCGCTCACCCTGGGGATCACCCCCACCGTGGCGCAAATCGTCGGCGCCCTCTGGCCCCCCTTTCTCGCGGTGATCGGGTATGCCATCAGCTGGTGGCTGACGCTGCGCAAGCAAGACATCTGGGCCGCCGCCTTCTTCATTGGGGCCACGCTCTTTGTGGTCGTCGAATTCCAGATTCAATATGCCGTCATCGATGGAGTCGGGCCGCTGACGATTGCCATCATGGGGGCCTACTGCAACAATATCGCCAACACCGGCATCATCGGCAACACCTGGTTGTTGGTGGGGGTGACGCTGCTCGAAAATGCCCTCACGGTGTTGCTGCTCGTCGGGTTGCCCGTGATCCTTGGGCAACCGTTCTTGCATCAACTGCCCGTCGTGACGAGCACGCTCATCATGATCCAATGGGGCATGGGCCTCAGCTTCTATTTTGGCAATCGCCAGAACCTGCGGACGCTGCGGGAATTAGGGGATGTGCGCATCGCCTATGAACGCGCGCAACAGGTCGAAGCCATCAAGAACCAGTTCATCACCTCCGTCAACCATGAACTGCGGACGCCGATGATGACGATGATCGGCTGGATCGAAAACTTACAAGAAACGGCGGCCACCATTGCGGCCAACAGCCAGGAGCGCGAAGTACAAGCAACGGCGGCACGAATGGTGAATAATCTCAAACGGGCCGAAGCCGCCGGGCAAAACTTCACCGCGCTCATCAATAGTATTTTGGATGCCAGTCGCCTCGACCAGGATCTCACCCAGTACACCCCGCACCCCGTCAACGTACTCGAGGTCGTTCACGCCGCGGTTGCTCTGCTCGATCCCCCCACCACTGACCAAACTGAACGGGAGATTCACCTGCAACTCGTGCCCGATTTGACGATCGCCGGTGATCCCGTTTGGCTGCAGCAGATCGTGGTGAATCTGCTCTCCAATGCGATCAAATATTCTCCCGCTGGCGGCCCCATCGCTATCCGTGCTCAGATCGTCGCGGAACGGAGGAGAGGCAAGAAAGCGGCGCGCATGGTGGCCGAAATCACGGTGCGTGATTATGGCTTAGGGATTCCCCCTGAGCAAGCCCCGTTGTTGTTCAATAAGTTCATCCGCTTGCCACGTGATCTGGCATCGACGATCATCGGGAATGGGTTGGGGCTCTGGTTGTGTCGGGAATTAACGCAGACGATGGGGGGAGCCATTTGGGTGGAAAGTCCGGGAAACGAAGGGGAGGGGGCCACTTTTTTTGTGCAGTTACCCCTTGCCACACCTCCTGCCGCGTCGTCCTCCCCCCTGGTGACAGCACAGGCCACGCGCATCACCTGACCTATGCTCCCTGAAGGAACACCCAATGGATGCTCTCGCTCAAGCTCAGCACCTCCTCGCCACCGGCCAATTCACGGCAGCGCGCGTCCTCTACGAGCAATGCGTGCCTGCCACCCCACACGCCGCGCTGCGCCTCCACCTAGCGCTGGGGCTGTAGTCTGCACGGCTCGCACGAGGACGAAGCCGCCTTCCAAGAGTTCGAGGCTGGGCGGGCCATCGCGGTCATGCTGGCCGACGTGGGTGAGGTGATCTCTCTCGATGTCCTGGCCGCGCGGACCCTCATCGCCCTCGCGCGCTACGAGCTGCTGGCCGACCGCTTCACGACGGATCTCACGAAGCGCGTCCCCTTCGTCGCTGAGGAACAGCTCCCCTTTTTGACACGAGAAATCTATTTCTGGCTGTGGGAGGGCGCGCGGGCGGCGGGCAACCACACCGCAGCGCGTCTCTACCATGCCATCGCCAGCGCGCTGCTCGAACGCGACCTGGCCCCCGACCTCCGCGCCTTGCTCGACCAGATTGTCGCCCGCATCCAGCAATTGGAGGATTGAGCCGCCTGCAGCCACTGCATGACAGGCGGCGCGTCCCCTGGCAGGCGTTCTCAGCCCCTGTTATAGTGCACCGTATGAGCAGGGAAGCCCCCTATCACCCAACGAGCAGCAGTGGCAGCCGATTCCCCTCGAAGATCTGCGTGAATAACGATTGATTTCTGGGACGCACCCAACGGGCAGCGATATCTCATTGTTCGGCGAAGAATAAAATGAGCGCCTGCAAAGCATAACGTTGCCACGCTGATCCTGGCCTCAGTGCCCCTCGTGCGAAGCAATACCTTGCCACTCTTCCTCTTCCCTGTTTTTCCTTGATATGCGCGGCGTCTCCTCGCCCTTTTTGCCCGTGTTGTGCAAGAATATCTTCTGAGTGGCAAGGTATTGCTTCGCTCTGGTATACTTTGGGGCAGACGAGGGTCCTTCTTTCGCAGCTCGAGAGGTGTACATGCTGACGTCTGAGGCGTTCGCGGCCTATCTGGATCGACTGGCGCTGCCTCCCGCGACCCGCACGCTCATCACCGAGATTCGTCAGAGCGACCCAGTACGGCGCACCGAGGGGCGGGCGCGCAACGTGCGGGGGCGCTATCCCAGCCGCAAGATGGGCCGCACCATTCAGTTCGAGAGCCACACGGTTGAACTGTGGGCGATCTATGCGATGGAGCATGACCCGTTGGTCCTCGAATACTACGACCAGCCCAACCGCATCAAGCTGGAGTACCGTGGACCGTCGGGTCGCAAGGTACCTAACTGGCATCCTCCCGATTTCCTGGTACTGCGCCAGGATGGGATAGCGTGGGAAGAATGGAAGCCCGAAACGGAACTAGTCCGCTTGGTGGTGAAGCATCCAGCACGCTACCAACGTACCCCAGCGGGCGGCTATCGCTGTGGGCCTGGCGAGGACTACGTCCGCGCACTGGGTCTGGGGTATCGGGTGCGCTCCTCCGCGGAACTGCCCGCCCTCTACATCCAGAACCTGATGTTCCTCGAGGACTACTTCGTCGCCCCCCTTCCCTTGCCGAAGGAGCAGGTCGCCCCCGTGCTGGCGGCGGTGCAGGCAGAACCAGGCATCCGGCTGGCGGCGCTGCTCAGTCTCGCCTCCCCCCAAACCCTGTATGCTCTCATCGCGGCGGAGCGGCTGTTTTGCGACTGGACACTCGCCCCGCTGGGCGACCATGCTGCTTTGCGCCTCTACCCGGAGGCTGCCGCCGTCCCGCCTCCACGACCGAGCGCCCAACCCGTACCAGCTTTTCTGCTCAACACGGCGCTCTATTGGGATGGGCAAGCCTACCTGCTGGTGGGCCAGGACGACGGGCAGATGCTGCGCGACCAGCACCGGATCGTGCCGGGAGTCCATCCCCTCAGGGGTCCACCAGGTCACGCAGGC
>JACDGC010000321.1 GCA_013815535.1 Ktedonobacterales bacterium | reverse complement strand
GGTCGAGATCTTGCCCACGCGGGAGTCGCAGCAGGTGCAGCAGGGGGCCTTGCCGCAGATCGACCCGAATGCGGCCATCATCGAGCGGCTGCGCGCGTTGCAAGCCGATTACTTCATGCCCGCGACCGCCGAACTGCGCCGCTCACTACGCACCCAGATCCGCGCGACGGAACTGGATCTGGTGGAGCGCATCTTGGCGGCGCGCGACGCGGAACTGACCGCCCAACTGAATGCGGTGCTGCATAAGCTGGACATGCTGCACAGCCAGCGCGAGACGACGGAACTGACCCGCGAGCGCGAAGGGATCGTCCGCGCCATCGAGGTGCATCAGACGGTGCGGCAAGCGTTGCGCCAGGGGCAATCGTTGCCGTTCTTCCTCTATCGGCTCTATTTTGGCAGCGTCTTTAACGAGCACGATGGCTTTGATATCGTCATCGCCAACCCGCCCTATGTCAGTATTGAAAACATGAAGCCGGAAATCAAAGAGACGCTAAAGAAAACCTACACTGATGTCGCAGCCGGTCGCGGTGATCTCTATACCTATTTCTATGCGCGTGCCCTGCAACTGTTGCGCCCCGGTGGCACATTGGCCTTCATCACGTCGAACAAATTCTTTCGGGCGGGTTATGGTAAGGGTTTGCTCAAGACCTTAGCAACTAAAACAACGATGCGTACAATTATCGATTTTGGGGATGCACCTGTCTTCGATGCTGCTGCATATCCATGCATAGTCATCACTGATAATGAGCCACCATCTGCCAACCATACTTACGCGGGATTGACTACCCCTGCTGGTTATAAGTATGCAGAACTTGATAAACTTGATGCATATTTTATGCTAGAACATCAGAATCTTGAGCAAGGAAATGGTGTCCACCCACCTTCAGGCTCCCAAGCGACCTCCGATCTTGTTAATAAACTTCTTTCCCTAGGTTCTCCTCTGATGGATTACGTCGGTGAAAGGATCTATTATGGGATCAAGACCGGTCGTACTGAGGCCTTTATAATCAATCAAGCGACTTATGATCGTCTCATTGCTGAAGATCCTAACAGCGTCCAGGTTTTGAAACCGCTGTTGCGGGGTCGCGATATCAGCAGATATTCTATTTCATATAATGGAAGCTGGCTCATTTATACATATCATGGGATAGATATCAGCAAGTATCCCGCAATAGAAAATTACCTATCTCCTTTTAGGGAAAGACTCGAAGGGCGCGCAACAAGGCAAGCTTGGTATGAGCTACAACAACCACAGCAAGCATATGAAGATGCATATGCGTCACCCAAAATTATCTCTCTGCGGTTTGGCCTTAAAACAGGCTTCACTTTTGATGAAAAGGGGTACTTTTGCAATGATGCAATTTATACCATAGCAACGCAAAAAAGATGGCTCGCAGCCGTTATTAATTCATCCCTATGCAATCTCTGCCTGATATCTTTATGCCCAACCGTTCAGAATGGGTATTCTCAGTTTTTTATTAATAAGATAGGACAAATTCCAATCATCGAGCCAACGCCAGCGGACCAGCAGCGGCTGACGGCCATCGTGGATGAATTGCAAGCGTTGCGCGGGCAAGGGCCACAGGCGGCGGCGCTGGAGCGTGAGGTGGATGCCATCGTCTACAAGACCTATGGCCTCACCCCAGAGGAGCAAGCCGAAATCGAGACGTGGCACGCCGAGCGCCGCCGCCAGCTCGCCACGCCGCGCGCCCCTACTATGATGAAGAGGCCGAAATGGCGCTGCCCTTGAACGTCCCCACCATGCAAGACGACCAACTGCCCGCGCAGATCGACGTGGCCATCTCCTACGCTGGCCCGGAACGCGACTACGCCAAGGCGCTGGCGGAGCGCGTCGTCGCGGCGGGGTTCGTCCCCTTCTACGATCAGTACTATCCCCAGGCGATCTGGGGGGCCGATCTGGCGGTCCTCTTCGATCAGGTCTATCGCCAACGGGCGCGCTACTGCGTCATGTTCATCAGCGAGGAATATCTGGCCCGACCGTGGACCAACCACGAGCGGCAGAGCGCCATCGCGCGGGCCATCCAAGAGCGCGGCCAAAGCTACATCCTGCCCATCATGGTCAACGGGCCGCTGGAGATTCCCGGCATCGCCTCGTCGGTGATCGGGCATCTTTCCCTGCAACAAATGGGCATCGATGCAATCGCGGATGTGCTCATCAGCAAGCTGCGGGCATGAGGGGGGCGCGGGCCATCTGTAAAAGCAATTACCGCCAACAAAATAACTCGGCTCGGAGTCAGGGATGCGACGTGCTATGCTGGGTACAAGATCGTGATTTTAGCCAAGGGAAAGGGAGGACGAGCGTCATGCCAATCCCACCGTTGCAAGCGAGTGGCACCCTTCCTGCGGGAGAGCACCATGCGACGGTTGCCGAGATTATCACGGCCTTTCCGGCGACGACCATCGAGCGACAGGAACTCAACCAAGCACTGCAAGATATTCAGCCTGCTCTGACGAAACTGAAAACCTTGGCACCAGATATGATTGTTGACATTGATGGCAGTTACGTGACGAGTAAACCCACGCCCAATGATATTGACCTCTTGGTGCTAACGGACAGTATGGACGAGATCCAGGTGCAGGATTTTTTCAACCAGGAGTGTCCGATCCCGGCTACCTACCTGGATGTGCATGCCGATCCCCTGCACCGACGGCATCTCGTCAACGTGTTTTCCTATACGCGCAACAATCGCCCTAAAGGCGTGCTGGTGCTGGATGTGTCACCGTGAGGAGAGAAACGACCATGAAAGAAACTCAACCACCCATCACGAACACGGACGAGTATGAGGGCTACAAACGGGCGCTTGGCGATATCAACGCCGAGTGTTTGGAGCGGGAACAAGATGTGTTCCAGGCTCGCAGCGATCCGGCCAAGTTGGATCGCGCCAGAGCGGCCCTGTTTCGCATGTATCGCATTCGACGGGGGATGATTGATGCCCTCACCGAATACGAGCGCCAACTCGCACCCTCACAACGCCAGAGCGGATAAGGCGTTGACTCGCATCGCTTAGGCAAACATGGCATTGCTATGCGGCGACACCCGATTTTGCTTTGCCGCCATCGCCGTCCTGGTGTCGGTGCGCTATACTGAGAGCATCAACCATAATAGGCCGCGAATGGGAGCATGCGAGAATGGCGTACTACGCCCCAGACATCATCGACAACAGCCGTGCGGATCGCACGCTCAGCCATCACCTTACCCAGGCGATCATCGCGGGCGATCAGCAGCGGCTCGACATCGCCACGGGCTATTTCTCGCCGGATGTCTGGCATCTGGTCGGCGCGGCGCTGGAACACCTGCACCTCTTTCGCCTGCTCGTCGGGGTAAAGCCCAATGTGGGGTATGGCGTCGATGCCACCCTGGATCTGCGCCAGATGTTTCGCCACACGCTGGCGCAGGACATCGCGGAGATGGGCTTCGACCGTGAGCATGCCCGGCTGGTCGATGAACTGGTGCAGTTCTTGCAGCGCGACGATGTGGCCGTGCGGCACTTCGATAAGAAGTTCCTCCATGCCAAAGCCTATATCTTTGACCGCATCAGCTTTGTTGGCTCCAACAACTTCACGCCACCGGGTCTGACGCACAACTCTGAACTCGCCGTAGCCAACATGAATGAGGCGAGCGTGGAGCGCTTGCGCGCCTGGTTCGAGAGCAAATGGGCCTTGGGCATCGACAGCAAAGCCGACCTGATCGAGACGCTGCAAGCATCGAAGTTTGGCACCAAGACCTACACGCCCTTCGAGGTCTTCATCAAAGCCCTCTATGAATACTTCAAAGACCGCCTGGTGCTGGATGCCGACCGCCAAACCGCCGTGGAACTCGCCCGCTTCCAAGAGGAAGGCAAGCTGGAAGCGATCAACCTCCTCGACAAATGGGGCGGCGTCCTCGTCGCCGATGCCGTGGGCTTGGGCAAGACCTTCATCGGCCTCAGCCTGCTCGAACACGAGTTGCTCAGCAAACGGCGGCGGGGGCACGTGCCGCGCGCACTCGTCATCTGTCCGGCGCAGCTCCGCGATCTCGTCTGGCGACCGCGCATCCAGCAGTTCGGCATCCCCGGCGTCGAGATTCGCTCGCAAGAGGAACTGGGCAACAAAGACTTCGATTGGCGGGGCTATGCCCGCACCGTCGATGTCGTCCTGGTGGATGAAAGCCACAATTTCCGCAACCCCAACACCAACCGCGCCGATCACCTGCTGCGCCTGGTGAGCACTGGCCGAAAGAAGCGCGTGGTGTTGATGACCGCGACGCCGGTCAATAACTCGATCTTCGACCTCTATCAGCAGATCCGCTATCTGACGCGCGGCAATGACTACCACTATCGCGCCCTGGGCATCGCCAACCTCAAAGGCTATTTCAAGGCCGCGCAACATGCCGGACTGGACATCTTTGAATTGCTCGAAGCGACCACCGTGCGTCGCAGCCGTTCCGACATCCGCCGACGGCAAGATGCTGGGGATGCGGTCGTCGTCAATGGGCAACCCGTGCATTTCCCGGAGCGGCGGCTGGCGCGCATCGATTACGATCTGGATCAAACCTACCAGGGCTTTTACCCTGACATCGTGGCCGACATCGAGGGGCTGCATCTGGTGGCCTACAACGTGCAGGAATATGCCCGCACGCCCAACCAACAGACCCGCCAAGCCGCCCAGGCCAACACCGCGCTGATCGCACTGATGAAGATGCTCTACCTCAAGAGGCTCGAAAGCTCGGTTGCCGCTTTTTCGTCCAGCATCCATCGCCAGCGCGACTTTCAGCGCCAGTTCCTCACCCTCCTCCAGAAGGGGAAACTGCTGGACGCCGCCAGCTATCGCAAGATGATCCTCGTGGACACCGACGACGACAATGACGGCGAACAGATGCAAGAGTTGATCGACCTGCTACCTGCGGCCAACGCCAACCAGTTCGCAATGGAGCGCATCACCAAACTGGTCGCTGAAGATGTGGCAACGCTCGAGACGCTGGCGGGGCGCATCGACACCGTGTTTCAGCACACCGCCGCCACCAGCGATGCCAAGCTCATCCAGGTCAAGGATCTGCTGGCGGGTCCGCTGCGCGGCAAAAAGGTGCTGATCTTCACCAGCTATCACGACACCGCCAACTACCTCTTTCGGCAATTGCGTGATGATAGCGCGTGGTGCGCGCGGGCCGACGAACCCGTCATCGAGATCATCACTGGTGGCACCAAGGGCGATGAACGCGAGCGACTGGTGCAACGCTTCGCGCCACGCGCCAATCAGCCGAATCCCACCAATGGCCAGCGGACGATGGAC
>JACDGC010000320.1 GCA_013815535.1 Ktedonobacterales bacterium | reverse complement strand
GGGCTGGGTGGTCATCTCCACCACGGTCCCCCTCAGCGGCGACCCCGCTGTCGCGGTAAATCCCAATGGTCTGCTGAGCCTATTGGCCCTGGGGCAAGACGGCAACCTGTGGAATAGCCAACAATCGGGGGCGGGGTGGCTGGCCTGGACGATGCTGGAAGATGGCGTCACCTTCACCGGCACCCCCACACTGGGCACCAACGCTGATGGTCGCCTGATCGCCTTTGCCCTGGGCAGCGATGGCAACCTGTGGGCCGCACAACAGCAAAACCCCGGCGGCGTCTGGAGCACCTGGGCACATCTGGAAGACGGCTATACCTTCCAGCAATAGCTGAAGCTAGGGGGTGAATCATCACGATCTCGCCCTCTTCCTGGCAATGACGGTGCCAGCATGCAGAATGGCCCACAATATGCAACATAACGGATGCTTCCCTGCCCATGGCGGGTTGGCTGCAAGTGTGAGGCGCTTCACACGCGCGCCACGCGAAAATGTGGTTCAATAGAGGCATCTTGCGCGGACTGGCGCAAGGCCGTTCACCATCATTGGAGGGCAAACTCATGAAGCAACGTGATCCCATCCCGGCAACCTACCCTGCCACCAATGGTGGCTACACCTCAACCAGCACCGACGCGGAAGAGCGCAAAAAGATGGGCCGTCGCGCGCTCATCGCCGCCGCTGGCCTGGGTGTGGTGGGCGTCGCCGTCGCCGAAAAAGATCGCCTCTTACAAGGCGCGGGCGATTTGGCGCAGCAAGAGATCCAGAACGCCTTCAACGCGGGCCGCCGCGCCCTGGCCGAAGAGTTGGCCAGCCTCGAAGGTGTGGGCATCGACCTCGCGGTGGATGTCGCTGACATCACACACAATGCCGTCAGCTTCTTCGTCATCCCCATCGTCAAACTCTTGACGGGCGTGACGGAATTTACGCTGGATATCGCTGATCAAGCGCTGATCAAGGCGCAGCAGTTCTCGCAACTCCTTCACGTGCAGATCCAGGCGCTCGATTTCCTTCATGGTGTCGTCGAAACATGGAAGTCGAATGTGGCCGCGTTCCCGGTGGTGGCGGAGTCGCTCAACAACGTCGACACCCAAAACGCCAAGACCTATCTGGCCGCGCTCAAGACGAAGCTCCAACGCGAAGCCTCGAAATAAGCACAGCACATCAGGGGAGAACGGACGCATAAGTGCGGACGGTTCTCCCCTCCTCGTTGGGCATCACCCACTCCTCCTACTCCATTTGGCGGTTTTTTGCCCAATCTGGGGAACTTGTCGCCCTGCTATGCTGCGCCATATGCTATAGTTGAGAAGAGCAAATTTTTCGTTGAGTACACCACGGAGGCTGGCGATGGCGCAGTCACCTCATGGATGGCCCGACCGACAACGCGCACTGTTGCGGGCACAGGTGCGTCGGGCAGTGCGTCGCCGCGCGGTGACGCGCCAGGGCGCAGATTCATTGACAGCGCGTTTGGTGCGCGTGCGGCCCTGGCTCATCGCTGGCCTGGTGCTGGCGTTGCTGGGCTTGATGATGCTGGCCATCAGCCTGATCGCCTTCACGCATCGGGGGCGCGACCTGGCGGATGCCTTGGTGCCAGCGGGCATCATGTTGCTGGTGACGAGCGGTGCCCCCCTGATGCTGGGGCTGCTGCGTTTCTTGGAGCCCCCCGGAGCAAATACCCAGCGATGCGGGCGCTGCCGCTTTTATCAGCCTGTGACGGAGGGCTACACCCGCGGCTGGTGCACGGTGGACCGTCCACGCCTTTCCACCACCAGTGATTCCGGCTGTGGGCGCTATCAATTCTCGGAGCGCGCCATGGTCCGCGACCGCCTCAGTCAGGCCCCCCATATCCTCAATTCACGCACCGAAGCATGAGTCTGCCCCGTCCCCCGAAGCCCCCCCGCGAGCGGCTGGACGTGCTGGTGGCGGCGCGTGGGCTGGCCCCCTCACGTGAACGGGCACAGGGCATCATCATGGCCGGGCAGGTGTTGGTGGAGGGCCACGTCAGCGACAAACCCGGCACCAAATTTCCCCCAGATGCTGCCATCACGCTGGCCACCCCCGACCCCGCCGCGCGCTACGTCAGCCGTGGCGCGCTCAAACTGGAACGCGCACTGGACGCCTTTGCCCTCGACCCGCAAGGCCGTGTCGCGCTGGACGTTGGCGCGTCAACGGGTGGCTTCACCGATCTGTTGCTGCAACGCGCTGCCGTGCGCGTCTTTGCGGTGGATGTCGGGCAGGGACAGCTCGCCTGGCGGCTACGCGAAGATCCGCGCGTCGTGGTGCTGGAGCGCACCAACATCCGCTCGCTGCGCGAGCTGCCCGCAGGCACGCAAGCCGACTGCGCCGTGATGGATGTCTCGTTCATTTCGCTGCGGTTGGTGCTGCCCCATGTGCTCCCCTTGATCCACCCCGGCGCATGGATCGTCGCGCTGGTCAAGCCCCAATTCGAGGCGGGCAAACGCGAGGCTGACCGGGGCAATGGCGTCATCCGCGATCCGGCGGTGCACGCGCGGGTGCTAAGCGAGTTGCTTGGCTGGCTCGCGACGGATCTCCCCGCCTGCGCGGTGCAGGGACTCATCCCCTCGCCCATCACCGGGCGCGATGGCAACCACGAATATCTGCTCTGGCTAGCCTATGGTGGCACTGCCACGCCTGTCGCCATTGATGTCGCGGCGGTGGTGACGGCGGCAGGCGTCGCCTGAGCTTCGCGGCGTTTCAGAGAGTGCAAGCCCGCAGGGAAGGACAGATCAACGACACCCTCCCCCGGAGTAGCGATTGCCACCGCAACCTCGCAGAACGGGGCAAAGGTGGGCTGCATGAGGGGACCACTCCTTTGTTGCTAGAGGCCCGCGCTATATTGCGTCATGCCGCCATCTGAAATAAAGGTGGTCGCGGTGACGTTGCGGCTCTGATCCGAAGCGAGCCAGACAACGAGATCAGCGATATCTTGCGGCTCCGCGATGCGCCCCGTGGGGATAGCGCCTTCAAGCGCTGCCTTCTTGGCGGGATCGGCCAGCGTCGCCGCATTGATGGGCGTGTTGACAGCCCCTGGCCCGACGCCAACCACGGTGATGCCATGGGGGGCCAGTTCGACGCCTGCCGTGCGCGTCAACATGCGGATGCCACCCTTGGAAACCGAGTATGGCGTGTTGCCGGGCATCGGCCAATCCTCGTGGATGGATGAGATGTTGATGATGCGCCCGCCGCCGCCCTGGTTGATCATCTGCCGCGCGGCGAGTTGCGTGCCAAAGAAAGCCCCTTTCAGATTCACCGCGATGACGCTATTGAAATCATCCTCACTGGAATCGAGAATGGAGGTGTGCGACTCGAAGCCCGCATTGTTCACCATGATGTCGAGCCGCCCAAAAGCCGCGACGGTCGCCGTCACCAGAGCATTCAGCTCGGCCAGCACGCTCACATCGCCTTGCATGATCTGTGCCTTGCCACCCGCGCCGGTGATCTCGGCCAGCACTGTGTTAGCACGCTCGACGTTACGATGATAATTGATCATCACGGCTGCCCCAGCCTGGGTCAGCGCCACGGCGATGCCGCGCCCAATGCCACTATCCGCGCCCGTGACGATGGCGATTTTTCCACCCAGCAACATATCCACTCGCTTCCTCTCACCATTGCGATGAGCCGATCTGGTTTCGTTGCCCCCATGATGCCACATCGCTCATACCCCCAACAAGCGCGGCCATTGGGCACGCAAACGCCCCCGCACCATCGGTGGATGGAACGGGGGCGAACATGGTCGGCAATTACTGTGCGGTGGCGGTCCGGGCCAGCCCCGGGGCCGTGCGCGGGCGCACCGCCACCTGGCGGCGCTTGCGGCCCCATTCGCCCGTCTCCCAGACGACCAGCAGCATGCTGGCGTTGAAGATCGAGCTATAGGTGCCGCTGAAGATGCCCACCAGCAGAGCCAGGGTGAAAGGCCGGATGGCCTCGCCGCCAAAGATGGTCAGCGCTGAAAGGGTGATGAGCACCGTCAGCGAGGTATTCAGCGAACGGGCCATTGTCTGCAACAGGCTGGCATTCACCACGTCCGTGAAGGATTCAGAGCTACGACGCATGCCGTTTTCGCGAATGCGGTCGAAGACCACGATGGTGTCATGCACCGAGAAACCGATCACCGTTAAGATGGCGGTGACGAAGAGGGTGTCGACCTTAAAGATGCTGGGGAAGAAGTGCCCCAGCACGGCCCACACGCCCAGCACCACCACCGCGTCGTGCAGCAGCGCGGCGATGGCACACGCGCCATAGCGGAAGGCCCGCACTAGGCTGCCGACATTACGGAACGCGATGCCGATGTAGATGAGGATCGCCGCCGAAGCCGCGAGCACGGCGAGCACGGCGAGCACGGTGGTGCTGCTGGCGATGGAGGGTCCGACCGACTGCACCTGCGACTGGTAGAGCGGCCCATACTGCTTGAGCAGCGAATTTTCCGCTGTTTGCAGCGCAACAGGATTCAACAATGACTGCGACTGGATGGTCACAATCTGATTGTTGGTGCCAGCATACACTTTTTTGAGTGTCACGG
Source organism: Ktedonobacterales bacterium (assembly GCA_013815535.1). Taxonomy (GTDB): domain Bacteria; phylum Chloroflexota; class Ktedonobacteria; order Ktedonobacterales; family JACDGC01; genus JACDGC01. Next base: position 758 of record JACDGC010000320.1, on the reverse strand, counting down.
GCAGGGTCGCCGCGTTCGTTGTGCCCGTGCCAGTCGTTGGGGTCCCCGTCACAGTGGGGGTGGGCGTCTTGGTGGCCGTGGTGGTGGATGTCGCATCCGTCACGACGGTCGTGTTGGGGAGCGGCTTCGCCGTGATGATCTTTTGGACCTGATCAGCGGTGACGACGAAGGCCGGGCCACCACTTGTGGCTGATGGTGGGGTAATCTTGAAAGGCAGCAGCGAATAGGTGGTCTTGCCACCATCCGTCGAAGCGTGCACCAGGGGCGGCAGCGACTGCACGGTGCCCAGGACGCTGCCCTGGTCTTGCAGGCGCTTCAATATCTCGGCCTGGATGCTCTGGTCGACGGGGATGCTGGTTTGCACCCAGAAGAGTTGCGACTTGTCCTTCAGGGCTTGCGCGTAATAGACCTTGACATCTTTGGCCTTCACATCATTCTTGAAGATGTTGCTGATGGTGTTGGCCGACGATGCGGGGAGGTTGTTTTGGAATTGCAGGTCGATGGTGGTGCCACCCGTGAAATCGATGCCGGGGTTCAGGCCCCACGCAGCCATCGCTGCCAGGCCAAAAATCACGACGATTAACGAAATGGCGAAGAAGTAATACTTCTTACTGGTGAGATTCAGCATGGGATACTCCTCGGTTTCGTCGTCGCCGAATTCCATATCACCCGCACCCGCCAGCGCCACAGCGGGGCGACGCCCGGCAGCGAGATTGGGGCGGCGATAGGTTGGCACGGTGATGGCACCCTTCGGCAGG
>JACDGC010000319.1 GCA_013815535.1 Ktedonobacterales bacterium | reverse complement strand
CGGTGGCACCGTCTGGCGCATCACCGATCCAGCGGGCACGCTCATCGGCGTCGCCGAGACGGCGCTGGTGCCCCCACCGCAGGGTGCTTGGGTCGCGTTGCTGGTGATCGACCGCGCCCACCAGCGCCAGGGCTATGGCACCGCCGCAGCCGATCTGCTGGAAGCGCACCTCTTCGCCCAGCCCGGCATCACGCGCATCGGCATGGGCGTCTTGACGCACAACACCCCCGCGCTGGCTTTTTGGGAGGGCCGAGGCTACACCCGTGGCCTGCATCGCCGCGACCAACACGGCCACGACATCTTCACCCTCCGGCGCGATAAAGCCCCCGACGATGCCCAGGTGGCGCGGGTACGCCAGCAATTCGGCGCGACGGCGGCGGGATACGCCACCAGCGTGGGCCATGCGCGTGGCGACGAACTGGCGCGGGTGGCCGCGCTGGTTGCCGAAACGCCCCCCGGTGGTCGCGCACTGGATGTCGCCACGGGTGCGGGGCACACCGCCTTCGCCATCGCGCCTCATGTGGCCGAGGTCGTCGCCTCCGATGTGACGCCCGAGATGTTGCTGCAAGTGGAGGCTGGCACCTTCTCGCGCCGCATCGACAATCTGACGACCACCGTGGCGGATGTCCATGCCTTGCCCTTTGCCGATGCCAGCTTCACCATCGTCACCAGCCGCATCGCCCCACACCATTTCAGCGCGTTGCCCCTGGCCGTGCGCGAGATGACGCGCGTCTTGCAACCCGGCGGGCTGCTCATCATCGTGGATAGCGTCGTCCCCGAAGCGGCCGACCTCGACGCGTTCCTCAACCACGTCGAGCGCCTGCGCGACCCCTCGCATGTGCGCTCCCTGACCGAGACGGAGTGGCGGCAACTCTTCGAGGATAACCATCTCACCATCTTGGCGGCGGAGCGCTACCCGCATCGCCACCCCTACACCGATTGGGTCGAACGCGCCCTCGTCCCCAAAGAAGAGCAGCCCGCCCTGGAAGCCGCCTTCCTGGCTGGCAGTGCCGCCGCCCAAGCCGCGTTTCAGATCGAGATCGCGGATGGGCGCGTGGTGGCCTATACGGATGAAAAGCTGCTCATCGCCGGGCGCAAATCCTGAGGGCCACCTACTGCGCCATGAAGCCACCCCAAAAGATCGCCACCCGCTCGCGCAGGGGGCGATTCTCGCTCGCTTGCAGATACGGGTCACGCGCCCACAGGGTCTCAGCGGCGTCGCGCGAGAGGGCCACCAGGGGGGCATCGGTCAGCTCCGCGACGCGCAGTTCGGGCAGACCACTTTGGCGTGTCCCAAAGAATTCGCCGGGGCCGCGCAACCGCAGATCCTCCTCGGCCAGGCGCAAACCATCAGTGGTCGATTCCACCGCCAGCAGCCGCTCACGAGCGGTCTGACTGGCGTCTTCGCTCAGCAGATAGCAATAGGACTGATCCTCGCCACGCCCGACCCGCCCTCTGAATTGGTGCAACTGTGCCAGACCAAAACGGTCGGCGTCCTCGATCAGCATCACCGTGGCGTTGGGCACATCCACCCCAACCTCCACCACCGCCGTCGCGATGAGGATGTCGATCTCGCCATCGCGAAAGCGCCGCATCGTCGCATCCTTCTCCGCCGACTTCAGCCCACCATGCACCAGCCCCAGACGCAGATGGGGGAAGACCTCCGTGCGCAGCCGCTCATATTCCGCGACCGCCGCCTTGGCCTCCAGCACCTCGGATTCCTCGATCAACGGGCAGATGATGTAGGCTTGCCGCCCCTGCGCCACCTCATGCGCCACCAGGGCATAGGCCTCCTCACGACGCGCCCCAGCACGCCACAGCGTGATGATCGGCTTTCGCCCACGGGGCATCTGGTCGATCACCGACAGATCCAGGTCGCCATAGACCGACAGTGCCAGCGTGCGGGGGATCGGCGTCGCCGTCATCACCAACAAGTGCGGCGATTCCGCGCCCCCCTTGCGTCGCAGCAATTCGCGCTGCGCCACGCCGAAGCGGTGCTGCTCATCCACCACTGCCACGCCCAGCCGCGCGAAGGTGACGCCCTCTTGAATGAGCGCGTGCGTGCCCACCACCACCCCCGCCTGTCCCGACTCGACCTGTGCCAGCGCCTCGCGCCGCTGGGCCGCGCGCTGGCTGCCGATCAACGCCGCCACCTGGATGCCAAACGGCGCGAGCATCCGTCCCAACCCCCGCGCGTGCTGCTCCGCCAGGATCTCGGTGGGGGCCATGATCGCGCCTTGATAGCCGCACAGCACCGCCGCCAGCATCGCCGCCGCCGCCACCACCGTTTTGCCCGACCCCACATCCCCCTGCACCAGCCGAATCATCGGCTGTGCCCGCGCCAGATCGTGCAGCACCTCGCGAATGACCCGCCGTTGCGCCTCGGTCAGCGCGAAGGGCAACGATTCCTCGAAACAATGGGCCGTGGCGAATTGCTCGCCCCACAGCCCCCCACCCAGGGGCGCGGTCATGGTGGGCACCAATGCAGCAGCGGCGCTTGGCATCTGCGCCCCCGCCAGCTCACCTGCCAGCACGCGCCCTGGCTCGGGCACGATGACGGGCGCGGCAGGCCCCGTCTGCCAGTTAGCGCGCCGGGCCAGCATCCCCAGTTGAATGATGAAGAGTTCATCGAAGGCCAACCGCTTGTGGGCCTGTTCCAACGCTTCGCCGCTGTCGGGGTAATGGTATTCGGCCAACGCGCGCGGCAGGGCCATCAGCGCCGCCGCGTCGCGCACGGGCAACGGCAGATAATCCACAACTAAGCTAGCGCAGCGGTCAACCACCCACTTGGTCGCGCGGCGCAGTGCCTTCGCGCTCAGCCCTTCCGTCAATGGATAGACGGGCACGAGCCGCCCAGTGTTGACCAAATCCCCTTGCTCGGTCAACTCATGGCTCTTCACCGTGAACTGCACGGCGTTGCCAAAGCGCTGCTTCACGCCCGTCATGACGATCTGCGTACCCCGCGTCAGTTGCTTTTGCAGATATGGCTGATTGAACCACACCGCGCGGATCGACCCCGACTCATCCGAGATGCGCGCGATGGTGCGGACGATCTTGCTCGACCGCACATTCTCGACCTCCCAGATGATGCCCAGCGTCGTCACTGTCTCATCAAACGGCAGATCGTTGATGGCTTGCAGCGCTGAAAAGTCCAGATGTTCACGCGGCAAATGATAGAGCAGATCGCGCACCGTGTGGATGCCCAGCCGCCCCAGCTTCTCGGCCATCGCCGGGCCGACGTTTGGCACCGCCGTCACGGCAGCGTCCAGCAAATATTCCCCCACCGGGGGCGCGGCCTTGGTGGCCGCAGCCTTGGGCTTGGGGGGCGCTGGCGCTTTCGGGGGAACGGGCTTCTTTGCCTCACCGCCATCCGTGCGCGTCGGCCCCGTCGCCACCACTTTCGGCGGCCCCACGACCACCGGCCCGGGCGTTGCCACCTTGGCGGCAGCAGCAGCAGGCACCACGGGGCGCGCCACTGGTGTCGCCATCCCCGGCTCTGGCACCGTCGCGGAGGGGCTGCTTGCCAAGAGCGCCAGCGCGGCACGCACCTGTGCCACCCGCTGCATCTCGTCCAGCGCGCCATAGTCCGCGAACATCACGGCGATGCGCTCCGCCTGTGGATGCTCTGCTGCACGCGCCTCGGCCGCCCAATGCGCGAAGAAGCGCGCCAGCCCACCAGGCCGCACCGCCACATCCGCATGATGAGTGCGCTGCTCGTGCTGTAAGATCTTGCGTGCGCGTTCGTCCATCGCCGTCATGCGTCTCATTCCTCCCGATCACCTCATTATAAATCAACAGCGGTCAGAATGAGACATCATCACCCAAGATGGATAGGCTATATGGTCGATATATGCGCATGGCGTGCGGCGCAGACCCCCCACGGATAGGGGATAATTCGCGGCACACCATCGCGAAAGCGTAAATCTATGAGCGCCGTCATTCAACGTACCATTACCGCGTCTCCTGATGGCAGCATTCATCTTGATGTCACCGAATTGCCACCCGGCAGCACTGCGACCGTCACCATCACCTTGCAAGAGAATCCCAAACCCAAATGTTCTGCGGCTGATATTATACAAGAATCCCGATGTCATTCACGCTGCCACGGGCCTCGTCGCCACCTGTTCCCACGTCACCAATGACACCAATTTTCGCCGTGTGGCGGGCCTGCCCGTGACACGACACTGGTGAGCGAATTGGAATCGGCCACGCCATAAGCAGTCTCACTTCCCCAGCAGCGATGCGGCGAGGTCAGCCACCATATCATAACGGTTATAGGGTGCCATCAGATAGCAGCCCTGGATCAAGCCTTCGTCGCGGGCCGTGGTGAGCAACTCATACGCCATCTCCAATCCCACCTCGCGACCTCGATTGCCCGCTGCCCGCATCCGCTCGCGCACCGCCTGCGGAATGGTGATGCCGCGCACCTCATTATGCAAAAACTCGGCGTGCTTATAGCTATACAGCGGGCTCAGCCCCAGCACCACCGGCACGGATGGCTGACCAAAGCGCGCATGAAATTGACGCAATGGCTCCAGATCATAGATGAACTGCGTCATGATGTACTGCGCCCCCGCGTCGATCTTCGCCTGGAAGCGGCTGAATTCCAGATCCTGCTCGGTCATGGGATCACCCGCCACGGACGTCGCCACTTTGTTGCGCGCTTGCTCGATGGCGAGGTCGATGGGGGCATCACCCACATTCACGTCCAACGCCGCCCCGATGTAAAACGACGCCTTGCCCCCCAGCGACGAACCGCCGGAATCATGGCCTTCGTTCATCCCACGCAGCACCTGCACCAACCCGATCGAATCTGTGTTCCACACCCCCGTCAGGTTGGGATATTCCCCCGCCCGCAATGGATCGCCCGTCAGCGCCAAGATGTTGCGAATGCCCAGCACGTGCGCGCCCAGCAAGTCCGATTGCAGCGCCATCACATTGCGATCGCGTGTGGTGAAGTGCAGGATCGGCTCGATATCCAACAAATCGCGCAGCATCCGCGCCAGCGCGATGCAGCTCATCCGCACGCGCGCCGTCGGGCTATCCGCGATGTTGATGAACTCCACGCCCCGCCCACGCAGCAGTTCGGCTCCCGCCAATACCTTCGCTGGGCTCAGACCCTTGGGCGGGTCCAGTTCCACACTGACGGCAAACTCCCCCGCGTCCAGCCGTTGTTGCCAGCGCGTCGGCGTGCCCGCAGCGGGCAGCAAGGCCGCGTCATCTGGCCGGGGGTGCGCCTCGGTGCTCACCATCGGAATGGCGTAGAGATGGTTCGGCTCACTGGTTGTCACGACATTGTGCATGGCGGCGGTG
>JACDGC010000318.1 GCA_013815535.1 Ktedonobacterales bacterium | reverse complement strand
CCCATGATGACCGCAGCGGTGCCATGCCGCGCGGCCAAAGCAGTGGTCGCTGCTGCCCCCAAGGGCGAACCCAGGGCGATCAGCACTTGATAGGCCGCCGTCACCCGCCCCAGCAACCGCGTGGGGGTGCGTTCTTGCTGCACCACCTGCGAGATGATGAGGATGATGGTGTCGCCAAAGATGAAGCCCACCCCCAACGCGATCACCACATTCAGGTTGGTGGTCAGGCCAAACCCGCCAAGGATGATGCCTTCGAGCAGCAACCCACCCAAAAAGCAGGCCCCAAACCCCAGGCGTGCCCGCAACCAAGGCGTGATCATCCCCGCGACGATCGCCCCCAGCGCCGCGCCGCCAAAGATGCTGCCCAGCGCGGCGTCACCCTGGTGCAGTTCATGCTTCAGGCGAAAGATGAAAAGATCAATCGTGCCCGCCAGAATGGACACCTGCGCGGCATTCAGCGGCGCCACCCACCGCAACAACGGATCGCGCCAGAGGAAGCGCAGACCCGCAAAAGCATCTTGGGGCGAGGCGCCTTGCGAGAGCGCGCTGCTCGCAGGGCGTGGCCGCACAAAGACGAGCAGCCACAAGAAGCACAAATAGGCAAACGATTCCAGCGCGACCGCGACGGCGGGGCCGTCGCGCGCCGAAAGCAACCCTGCCACAAAGGGGCCGCCCATAAATGCGATGGCCCCCGTTGTCTGCACCCGGCTATTCGCCGCCGTCAGGTGGAAGCTATCCACCAGTTCGGGCAAGAACGACGTGCTCGCCACCTGGATGAGCGCGCCCAGCGCCCCAATGGGGGCCGCCAGCCCATACATCAGCGGCATGGATGGCCCAAACTGCCACCACACAAACGGAATGAGGGCGAAGCACACCGCCGCATTGAGCGCGCACAGCGCCAACAATAAATGGCGGTCGAAGCGATCGACGATGCTGCCAGCAAGCAGACTGGCGATCAACCGTCCGACGCCCAACAGCGCGGTCACCAGACCCATCTGTGCCACCGAGCTAGTGGCCTGCAACACCAACAGGGGAAACGCAATAAACGCGATGGCGTCGCCAAAGGTCGCCCACGTATGCCCCACCCAAAAAAGCCGAAAATTGCGATCCGGTGTGAAGGTGAGATCACGTTTCCCCACCTTGATACTCTGGGTGAGGCCACGGCTGATCGGACGTAGCGACTGATCGAGAGCTTCCATCCAAATTCCTTATGCGCGCTGGTTGGGCGCGTAGCCCGCATGAGGGCAACTCAGCAGGGCGCTCAATCAGCGACGACGGGGGTTTCTTTGGTGCGCCGCAACGTATATTTGATTTTGCCGCGCTGATCGCTGCCCGCGAACTCTTCCGTGCCACGGGCGCGCACCGCCAGATGCAGATCGATGAATCCGGGCGTGTGGGCAGCATAGAAATCGCGGGCGTTGGGCTGACGCACCAGCGCATCGAGCAACGGCTGGCGCCACTGAGCCGCCAACGCCGCACACTCCGCCGGATCGGCCCCACGCGGCAATTCGATATACACAAAATAATCGTTGGGCAAGGCATCATCGGTGTCGTGTTTGAAATGACGGATGTAAGGCAAGATGTTCGCGGCAGCCAGCGCCTCGCGCAACACGTCGGGGGTGATGTTTTCGCCATTGACGATGCGGACGTCATCCGCCCGTCCCAGGACCATCCCCAACATCATGTTGGTGGGCAGCGCTTGCGGGCCATAGCCATAGCGCGCGAAGTCGGCGCGCCACGCTGGGGCGTGCTGATCGAGCAGGGCGATGAGCGAGCGCCCAGGCCAATAGAGCGCGAAGTCATTCGAGCGATAGCGCACCAAGGGGCGATGCTTCCAGGTGGTCAGCAACAGGCCCACCTCGGGATCGTTTTCCAGCTGCACCGAGAGGGCGGGCACGAATTGCAACAGCGGTTTGTCACGATGCTCAGCGGTGATGCCCAGGTGCTGTTCGAGGTGGGTCGTCAGGGTGAGGTGCTCGGCGGCATAGCGTTGCAGCCACACCGTAAAAGGGGTGCTCTGCGCGATCAACTGGCCACTATCAGAGGAGCCAAACATCACCTGAATGCCCTTCAGATCGTCCGCTGGCATGCGAAGGTCACGGCGGATGCGCGCTTGCAGGGTAAGCGGCACGATCTGCCCCGCCAGCCAGATCATTTTTTGGGGCAACTGATCCCATTGCATGGCATTCGCCGGATCGCTCTGGGCGCGTTCCGCCTGATAGTCCAGCAAGTGCTGCATCGTCCCCGGCAACCCCGTCAGCCAAAACGTGTGGTAGCCCTGCCGGACGATGTAGCGCAAGATCGAGTCAGCCGTTGGCAGGTCTTCGCCCGCCGTAAAGATCTCGAATGGCCACTGGGTTTCTTCTTTGATGGAAAAAAACAGGCGATAGAGCAGATTGCCAAAGACATCGCTCCCATCCACGGGGGTCAGGCACACCACCGCCGTCCTGTGCGTGTCGGACCCCAGATCGCGCAGGGTATTTTTCAGATAGGTGCGCTGCGTATAAAATTCGCTCCAGCCAACGGGCCAGGTGATAGGATCGGTGGTGGTGCCCGACGAGCGCCCCATGTGGGCGTCCGCGCCTGGCACATTGAGGCGTTGATCCACCAATTGATCATCTGCGATGTCGAGCACATCCGCTTTGCTGACGGTGGGAAGCTGCTGAAACTCGGCCCAAGTAAGCCGCTGCATGCGCGCGGCATCGAAGGCATGGCGCTCATAAAGAGTGCGGTAAAAGGGCACATGCGCATACGCATAGCGCGCGGCCTTGATGGCGCTACGCTGCCCCATGCGTTCGAGGCGCTGCGGCCCCATCAGGCGCAAAGTACGTCGCATGAAATCTGGATGGCTCATCAGGGCGATTTGCATCCGTGTTCGTAATGAGAGTCTAGCCATGACTTTCCCCCGATAGAAATGTGCAGATATCCGTGAAAAACGTGACGAAGGTGCTGTAGGATTGACATATCCTATCAGAACCAGATAGGCTTGGCAAGAGGGCGAGTGCCCCACACGGTCTCTTCGCTGGACTTATCTCATGTGTTTCAATGGAAAGGAAAGATGAGTGATATGCAACGAACAGGAATGGGCAGCCCCCAATTTGGGCAAACACCCCCACCGGTCCGCCGCGAGCGCCTTGCCTGGTGGTATGCCCTGACGGCCCCCCCAGACCCTGGGCCCACCGCGTCGCCCCACGAGCGCGACCAAGTGCGGCGCGCCCGTCTGGCCAGCATCATCCTATTGGGCTTATTCGTCGTCTTAGTGCCATCGATCCCCATCGATCTCGCGGATTTTCCGACACTGCTCATTACCATGATCATCTTCATCACGAGTCTGATCAGCGTGTTCTTGAACCGCCGCGGCAACATCAACGCCGTTGGCTATTTGTTGACCCTGGCATTGGTTACAGGGGTGGCCTTCATCATCATCAACGAGCCACAAGGCCAACTGGATTTTTACTACATCCCTCTGTATGATTTGTTGATCATGCCGCTGTTGATCGCCGCCGCGCTGTTGCCCCCCATCAACATGTTCGTGATCGCCGTGATCAACAGTCTCTTCATCGGCATCGATCTCGCGGTGCAGCCGCCCGCCGCTAATTTTGCCTTCTTCGCGCCCCACGGCAGAATCTCTTCAGATGGCTACGGCGTGCTGTTGCGCCCAATTCTGTTGCAGGTGTTGGTGGCCATCGTCCTCTATCTGTTGGTGCAGAGCATCTCGCGTGCGAACCAACGGGCCGACTTGGCCGAGAAGATGGCCGAACTCGAACGGCTCGAAGCCGAACGCGCCCACCAACTGGAAGATGGGGTCGCCCAGGTGCTGCAAGTGCATGTGCAGATCTCCAATGGCAACTTCCGTGCCCGCGTGCCCTATCTGCAAAATCCACAACTGTGGCAGATCGGCAATAGCTTGAATACCATGATCGCCCGCTTAGAACGTTTCGCGCAAGCGGATGCCCAACTGGGTCAGGTGCAAAACGCGGCCCATCAGTTGGCTATGGCATTGCGGCAGGCGCGCAGCGGCACACCTTTCCGTTGGCCCGCCCCCAGTGGCACGCCCGTCGACGAGGTGCTGGATGTCGTCGCCGGACCGCAGCCCCCCCCGGGTCCGTTGCTGGGCGGCCCGCGCTAAGCATCCTGTGGTACACTGTGGGCACAGCGTGCCACCCAGCGTCACCGATCAGAGCGCGGGTCCTGCGGGGTGGGCGCGGATTTTCGGCGGGGGTGCCGCACGCGGCATCCGCGCAGACAAACGAGGCGCGGCGGCATGCACGACTTGGAAGCGACGATTGGCTATACGTTCAGCGACCGCGCCCTGTTGCGGCTGGCGCTGACGCATCGCTCGGCGGTGCCCGTGGGGGTAAAACATGGCAAGGCCAAAGAGCCGCCCCTCACCAACGAACGCCTCGAATTCCTGGGGGATGCGATCCTGGCCTATGTCACTGCGGATTGCTTATACCGCGAATACCCGCAGCTGTCAGAGGGCGAGTTGACGGCGACGCGCGCCGCCCTGGTGCAGGCAACCACCCTGGCACGCTTTGCCCGCACGCTGGGGCTGGGTGAGCACTTGATCATGGGGCGCGGCGAAGAGATGACGGGGGGCCGTGACCGCGACCCATTGCTGGCCGCCGCCTTCGAGGCGTTGATCGGCGCGCTCTCACTGGACCAAGGGTTCGCGGCGGCAGCGCAGTTGGTGCGGCAACTGACCCAACCCGAGGCCCGCCTCATCGTCGAAGAGCGGCGCTTCAAAGATGAAAAATCGCTCTTGCAAGAACGCGTGCAGGGGGAACTGGCACAGACGCCCACCTACCACGTCATCGCCACCGAAGGCCCCGCCCACCAACGCACCTATACGGTGGAAGTGCGCATCAATGGCGTCGCCATGGGCAGCGGCACCGGCCCCAACAAACAAGCTGCCCAGCGTGCCGCCGCCCGCGTCGCCATGGAAAATGGTGGGTGGAACGCGAACGAAACTGACTCTTCCCTTTCGAGCGATGTGTGATATAGTGAGGCTACACCGGAAAAAACGCCCGGAAGGAACGCGGGCGGCAATCACGTCATGGCTCGACGGCACTCTGCGATTGATCAGCCTCGTCGTCGCCAGCACGTGATGATGCAACAGTGCTTGGAGGCAACACATCGTGTTTCTCGATCAACGTCCCACCGTCATCCACGAACAGCGCACCACGATATCCCCAAATATGATCGCCTCGCTCAAAATGTTGCACCTTTCCTCGATGGAACTTGAGGCCAAAGTGTGTGACGAGCAATACGAAAACCCAGCCCTGGAAGTGGATGAGTTCGTGCAGTGTCAGCAA
>JACDGC010000317.1 GCA_013815535.1 Ktedonobacterales bacterium | reverse complement strand
TGCGGGGTGTGCCAGCGGCTCAGGCGCGCCAAGCAGCGCGTGAACTCTTCGCGCGCTTCGGCCTGAGCGATTTCGAGGGAGCGTATCCTTATATGTTGTCGGGGGGAATGCGCCAGCGGGTTGCCCTGGTGCGTTCCGCCTTGGCGGCTGGGCCAGTGTTGTTATTGGACGAACCTTTCGGCGCGTTGGATGCCCTGACGCGTGCTGACCTGCGCCATTGGCTGCTGCAAGCCTGGGCAACCCTGGGCAAGACCATCATCCTCGTCACCCATGATGTCGATGAAGCGCTGTTGCTGTCAGACCGAGTCATCGCGCTTTCGGCGTTGCCTGGCCGGGTGCGCGGCATCGTCCCCGTGGACCTGCCGCGCCCGCGCGATCTGGCGGTGCAGGGCAGCGGCGCGTTCACCGATCTGCGCCGTCAATTGTTGGCCCTGTTGGAGGCCCAGCCATGAAGCCAACACGCTCAACGCCGCTTGCTTCGCGGCTGGCGGCGCTTTCATGGGGCCACCTCGGGCGCGACGCGGCCAAGATTTTGGCACCGCTGGGGGCTCTGGCCGTGCTGCTGGCCTTTTGGCAGATCTACGTCGTCGCGGCACGTGTGAATACCTTGATCTTGCCGCCACCGTCGCAGATCGTGCGCGTGACGGTGGCCGATTGGGCGCATGTGCAGCAGGCGTTGCTGGCCACCCTGGGTGAAACGGCCATCGGCTTCGCGGTGGCGCTGACCTTTGGCCTGCTCTGCGCGGCGCTGTTGGATCTGCTGGCGCCAGTGCGCCAGGCGCTCTATCCGTTGCTGGTGGCGTCGCAAAGCATTCCCATCGTCGCCATCGCGCCCCTGCTGCAACTGTGGTTCGGCACCGACCTGACCGCGAAGGTGATCGTCATCACGTTGGTCTGTTTCTTCCCCATCACCGTCGCGGGGTTGGATGGCCTGCGGGCGACTGAGCCAGACTTGCTGCGCCTCTATCGCGGTTTCGGTGCGTCGGCGGCGCGCATCCTGTGGGAGGTGCGGTTGCCAGGGGCGCTGCCCGCGCTCTTTTCCGGCATCCGCATCGCCATCACCTATAGCGTGGTTGGCGCGATCTTTAGTGAATATATCGGTGCCGAGCAAGGGCTGGGCGTCTATCTGCGCCAGAAGCAGGCCGCCTTTCGGGTGGATTTGGTCATTGGCGTGGTGGCCGTCACCGCGCTGGCCAGCATCGCCCTCTTCCTGCTCGTCATGCTGATCGAGCGATTGGCGATCCCATGGTTCTATGCCGAGCGACGGCGCGGCACCACCACCTGATCCCCGCTCATCTGTGGATGGCGAGGGATCAACCGAGAAAGGACATCCTCATCATGGCAACAACCATCACCATCGCGCTGGACTGGGCAGCGAATCCGAATCATGCGGGGCTGATCGTGGCACAACGCGAAGGCTATTTCACGCGAGAGGGCGTCGATGTGCAGGTGCTGCCCGCTGAGGCGGAGCGGACTCCCGCTGAGGTCATCCAGGCGGGCGGCGCGGACTTGGCCTTCGCTTTTGCGGGGACCGTGATGGAGGCGCGTTCGGCCGGGGTGCCGTTGGTTTCGGTCGCGGCTGTCATGCATCAGCACCATTCGTCGCTGGTCGCGCTGCGCTCGTCAGGGATCGCGCGTCCGGCCCACTTGCAGGGCAAACGCTACGCGAGCTTCGGTCAGCGCGCCATCGAGCGGGCAGTCATCGCGGGCATGATGCGCGCCGATGGCGTGGCCGATCCGCAATTCGACCTGGACGTGGTGCGTTTCGCCTCCTTCGACGTGCTGGCGAACGGTGAATATGACTTCATGTGGATCTACGATGCCATCGAGGGTGCCGATGCCCAGTCGCAGGGTCTGGATCTGGTTATGCTGGCCCCCAGCGACTATGGTGTGCCGAACTATTACGCGCCGATCCTTATCGCGCATGCGGATCGGCTGGCTGACCCCGAATTGGCGGAGGCGGCACGGCGCGCGTTGCGGGCGCTGCGGGCGGGGTATGAATTGGCATGGCGCGAGCCGGACGCCGTTTTCAGCCACTTCACCACGGCAACGTTGCCTGAGGGAAGCTGGGCGCTGCCATCAGATGCCGTCACGCAGCAGAGCTTCGAGCGGCTCAGCCGCTTTGCTCAGGCCGATGCCCTGCCGTGGGGTCAACAACAGCTTGCCGACTGGCAAGAGTTCGGGCGTTTCCTCTGGGCGGCGGGGACGCTGGGCGACGACGCCGAGCCAGATTTCGCTGCCTATTTTACCAATGATTTGCTTGCTTGAAAGGATCGTTGATTCATGCGCGTCTCATCACGCATCGCGGCGACGTTCGTGCTGCTCGCTGGCGCCGCGACGCTCGCCCTGGCAGCGTGCGGCACCAGTGCTGGCCCCGCCACAGATGTGAAGCTGGCGCTCGACTGGATTCCTAACACCAATCACACCGGGATCTATGTGGCGCAACAACAAGGCTATTATCGCCAGCACGGCATCAATGTGGCTCTGATGCCCTATGGCTCCACGGCCCCCGAGGCCTTGGTGGCTTCGGGGCAGGTGCAGTTCGCCGTCAGCTTCCAAGAATATGTCACCATCAATCGTGCGGCGGGGCAGCCGCTGGTCGCGGTCGCCGCCATCATCGCGCACAACACCTCAGGGATGGCGGTGCTGGCGAACTCGGGCATCACGCGGCCCGCGCAGTTGCAGGGCAAACGCTTCGCCAGCGCGGGCGATCCAGCGGAGGACGCCGTCATCGCGACGATGCTCGCGCACGACGGTGTGGCCCATCCCAGCTATCAGCCCATCCAGGTGCAAGATGCCAGCCATACGTCCTTGGTAAGCAAAGCCGCCGATTTCGTCTGGATCTATAACGGCGTGGAGGGCGTGCAAGCCAAGGATGAAGGGGTCAACCTGACGACCTTCAATCCCACGGATTATGGTGTGCCAGATTTCTACTCGCCCGTCCTCATCACCAGCCAGCAAGAGATCACGCAGCACCCCGATGTGGTGCGCGCGATGGTGCAGGCAACCGCGCAGGGCTATAGTTACGCGGCACAGCACCCGCACGAGAGCGCTGACCTGTTGCTGCAACATGCGGGCGGCACACTGTTTGCCAACCCGCAACAAGCCTATGATAGCCAGGCATTTCAGAGCGCGCATTATAGCGACAAGCTGGCCTGCTGGGGACAGCAGTCCGGGGCGACCTGGGCCAATTTTGGCCACTTCCTCTATGGTGCGGGGGTGTTGGTGGATGCGAATAACAAGCCGCTGACCAGTGAACCAGACTATACCGCAATGTTCACCAATCAGTTCCTCGCGTCATGTAGCTGAAACGTGGGCGACACCTGGGCGGCTGAGCAACTATCAGCCGCCTATTGCTATGCTCAATGTTCATGGCGAAATCGTGTTGATAGCGCCTTCAAGACCTCTTGTATTTCATTGACACTTTGATTATGATAGGGGGCACCCGATTGCAACCGTGCAAGGGGTTCTTCTTCCATACGCCCCGTCATACGTGTATGGCCCATCTGGTTGGTCGCCAGCGCGACGGCCCGCATTCCTCTCCATTTCGTTCCGCCGTTGTCGCCGGACCAAAGGAGTGACCTGGCATGCGATCATCCCCACGTTCATCTCGGTCAGATCCCTCTCATCCCCTCCCGTTCATTGGGGGGGCGCTCTCTGTGCTGGTCGTCGTCGCCCTGGTGGCCCTCTTCAATGGGCACGCGGCACCCAGCGGCGCGCAAGCCGCCGGAGCCAAAGCCGCAGGGTGGCAGACTGCGCAGGGAATCAGTGGGGCCATCTTGCAAGTGGCCTTTGCACCGTCCCCCCCCACCCGTGGCTATGCTAGTGTCTTTCTCGACAAATCTTCCATCGCGGTCTATCGCACCACCGATGAGGGGGTCCACTGGGGGCAAGTCGCGACGCTGACGACGCCGCTGCTGGATGTGCTGGCCCTCAATCCCGCCAACCCGCAAGATCTGGCACTGTTGCCCTCCGCCTTGCCCGCCGCCGGAACCTATACCCTGCAACGGTCGCGGGATGGCGGCAAAACCTGGGTGGCGGCTAGCGTCACGCTGGCCGATGCTGCCTCGGTCGCTGCCATCGGGTGGGCGAAAGACGCGCTGCTGGTGGCTTTTTCACGCGATGACGCCACAGACGGCGGCTCGCATCTGGTGGCCTTTGCCGCGCAAGGTGGAGCGACCGTGCTCGACAACGCGGGCCGCCTGGGGACCATTCGCATCGATCAGATTCGCTATCTGCATGGCGACGGCACTACCATCACGGTGGTGGGGGTGACGCAGGGCAGCACCGCTGACGCGACGGCGGTGGCGGGTGCCCGCACCAGCACCAATGGCGCGACGTGGGTCCCCTATGCCTTCACGCAGGGTAACGAGTCGCTGTTGCCCTTGGGTGCCACGCGTGACGGGCAAACCGTGCTCAGCATCGGCAGTCGGCGGCACACCGTCTACCTCTCGCGCAACGCGGGGCAGTCGTGGCATGCCGAGCACGTGCGCAACGCCAGCGCGTTTGATCTCACCGCTGCCCGTCCCCTCATCGCAGCGGATGGGGCGTACTTCTTGAAGCTGACATCCGATCTCGAACCCGGCCAATATAGCCTGCAAAGCGGCATTCGTGGCCGCTACACTGGCACGAAAGATCTGAGTGCGTTGTCCTATGACGGCGCGGGCCATCTGCATCGCCTGTGGGCGACTGATGGTGACGCGCTCATGTGGCAGGACGCCTAGGCCACCAGCGAAAGGAGACACGGCGATGCTTCGGACGACAACGCGCGCGTGGTTCAGTGGGGTGTTTGTGGCGGCGAGTCTGGTGGTGTTGTGCCTGGGGGCGTGGTCCCCGGCGCACGCGCAACCCACCAGTGCTCCAGCGTATGACACAAATGGGGTGGCCGTCATCGATGTGCATGGCTTCAACAGTGGCTCAAATGTGGGCTGCAACGATAGTTCGACCTTTGGGACGATTCAGAGCTATCTGACTGCGCATGGGTGGACGGGCGGGCAGGCCAGCGTCGGTTTCTATACCCAAGATCACAACTGTAATGCCTATCTCTCCAGCGAAAACGCGCATTGCAAAGGCTTCTATGATAGCAAGCTTGGCACGAACAATGAGGATGTGCGTCATATCGCTTGCACGCTGTCATGGTACATCTGGGACCATTATACGCAAAATGGCATCCCGGTGAAGGTCATCGCGCACAGCATGGGGGGCATCGCGATCCGCCAGGCGCTCTTCGACACGCCCTATATGGCACAGTTTCCACCATACATCATGGTTGAAGATGTCATTACGGCGGGTTCGCCCCATCAGGGTTTGCCAGATGCATCAGCCTTCTTCTTTTG
>JACDGC010000316.1 GCA_013815535.1 Ktedonobacterales bacterium | reverse complement strand
ATCGACATTCGGAGCCGTCAGGCGTTCCACGACGACTTCGGGGACGATGCCTTCCACTGTGGCGGCGTCGGGCTGCACCGGGTGTTGGCCCTGCGCGGCGTAGGACTGCACCAGCGACTCTGGGAAGGTGCCGTCATGCATGATGACGCGGTCGACCCGTCCACCAAGATAGTGATGGATGATGTTGACGAAATTCGAGGCCGCATAGCCATCCGTCTCGCCGTGCTTGGTCATCAGGTTGCACACATAGACTTTCTCGGCTTCGGATTCGCGGATGGCGCGCGCGACGCCCTCGATCAGCAGGTTGGGCACGATGCTGGTGTATAGATCACCAGGGCCGATGATGATGACATCCGCGCGGCGGATGGCTCGCAGCGCCTGGTGGCAGGGCAGGGTGGGGTGATCCAGATAGACGCGCCGGATCGCGGGTAAGGGATCATTCGTGGCTTCGCCGCGCAGATCGATATTCGTCTCACCTTGGATGGTCGTGCCATCCGCGAGTTCGGCGCACAGGGTGGTGTGGTCGGTCGTTACGGGCAGCACATTGCCAGCAGTTTCCAGCAGTTCTTGGGCGTCTTGGATGGCCGCGAGCAGATCACCATTGTTGATATCTTGCAGCGCCGAAATGATGAGGTTGCCCAGGCTATGCCCGCTGACGCCACTGAGGGCGTCGCGTTCTTGCGGCGCACGGAAGCGATAGGTAAAGACATCGCGCCAGAGGACGCCGTTGCGCGACAGGGCAACGAGCGCCTGTCGCAGATCGCCAAAGGGTAGTTGGCCGAATTCATCCATCAATCGGCGCGAACTGCCGCCGCTGTCGGCCATGCTGACGATGGCGGTGATGTCACAGTGGGTCTGTTTCAGCGACGACAACACGGCGAAGGGTCCCGTGCCGCCCCCAATGGTGACAACGCGCTTATCGGCCAACAGGTCGCGCGGTGCTCGTGAAAACGCCATGAGCTTCCTCCCTCGCGGTGTGAGCGTTGCGACCATTATAGCAGATTCGCACCAGTCGACAACAAGAGCCCAGCAAGATGGATCGGGGAGATATTCGGCTGGGATGCTTGACGCCTTGGCCAGCGCTCGCTATAGTAGACATGATGATAGCACTGTAACGCACAGGGAGGGACCGCTCGTCATGGGCGAAGCACCAGACAACGAAGAGATGTGGGAACGTGCCACGCAACGCTCAGATGCGCTGCCGCCCGTGCCACTGACCTCGCCCAATTATTCGCGGCCCCTACCCCAAGCCTATAGCGATGTTGCCCGTGATGTGCTGGCGACGCATGATGCTGACCCTGCCAGCAAGCGTGCCCTGCCGAAGCCCATGATCATCACGGGCAATGGGCATGTGTCGCACCTGCGCCCTTCGCTCGGTGGGGGGCACCGCCGCTCGCGCACCATGCGCCTGAGCCTGGCAGCGGTGCTGGCGGGGCTGCTGCTCGTCTCGCTCTTCGTGGTGACGCCGCTGACGGTGGGGGCCTCGGGCCGCTCGGGCAGCTTTCTGGCGAATGTGGGTCTGGCGGCGTTACCGAGCGCGACGCCGACCGTCACCCCCACGCCTGATCCATACTTTGGCAACCATCGCGTGCCTGACCCTGGGAAAGCGGTCATCGTCGCGAAGGTTCGCGCGGTCTTTGGCCCCTATAGTGACGCGGCGTTGCGGATCGTGGCGTGCGAGTCACAGTTCAACACCAACAACTATAATCCCATCTCCATCTTGGGCAGCCATGCCGAGGGCATCTTCCAGATCCTCTACCCCAGCACGTGGTATGGCACGGCATATCGCAACTACTCGCCCTATGATTGGAATTACAACATCCCCGCCGCCTATCAGATCTTCAAGAGCGACGGCTACACCTGGCGCGAATGGGAATGCCAGCCATAAATCGAGCTTCCATACCGCTCATGATACCCCTCATCCATCTGTGTCAACATGGTGATCCACTATGGAAACATACCGAGGACAAATTGGCGATTGCCCTCCACGATCTCTGGTGAGTTGATATAGGCGATGGTCGTTTCGATCTTGCAGATCGCCATCGCGTGGGCGAGGTGCGTCACGCCATCGGGCGTGGCATCGTCCGCGAGATAGGCAGTGGCGACTTGCTCATAGAGGGTTGGCCAGCCAAGCTGCGGCACGACAATGGCGACATCATGCGCGGGGATGCTGTAGCCGATGCGGTCCCAGTCAAAGAGCACGATCGTGCCATCCGCGCGCAGGCCCCAATTTGTCGCGTTGGGATCGCCCGCGACAACACAGGTGGGCGCGAAGATATCTCTGTGGCGGGTCATCAGAGCGTCAAGCGCGGCGAGCGTCGCAGTGGGCAAGGCCACGCGATAGCTTGCGGCCAATGGCTGCCACGCAGGAATGGCAGCCTGACTGATGGCGAAGGTTGTGGGCAAGCGATGCAGATGCCGCAACGTCGCCATCACCGCTTCATCCCCGATCCAGCGTCCCATCGGCAACAATTCAGGGAAGGCTTCGCGTAGCAGCCAGTGGTCAGCCCCAAGAACAATTTGCTCATATAGGGTGGGAACAGCGATCCCTTCGTCCGCCAATCGCTGCGCGGTGTCGCGGTAAAATAGGGCCTCGCGCAATTGCAATGGCCCCTTCAGCACCGCAGCGCCCCATGGGTAATGCAATCGAAAGAGGTGCACCAGACTTTGGCCACCACTCAGCGGCTCGATGGTCATGGGATGGCGTGCGGTTGGTGACAACGCAGCCAGGATGGGCGCGAGATCGAAATCAGTCATCATAGTGCCTGCCCTCCCATTGAGGTGAATGCGCACGGTTGGCAGTCATTGCCGACAGCGATGCGCTATAGTTTGATTCGGAATACACACGCTTGGAAAAGGCCATTGCCCCTCTTTTTCCACATCCTGAGGAGTGGCGATGCTTATTCCATCACATGTCTATCATATGGCAGAAGCCGCGAACTGGCCCGCGATTCAGCGCGATGGCCTCTATAGTGCCAGTGCTTTGCTGGACCGCGCTGGACTCGTTGGCCCAGCACGCGCCGGGTGGGAGCGCTGCCAACGGTTGGTGCTCACCACGTTGCCGACGGGTGCCCAGCTTCGCGATCAGCGCCCCATGCCGCCTGCGGCGCTAGAAAAATGCTTGGTGGGGCTGACCCCAGATGAATGGTACGCGTTGCTCAATGCACGCATCTTCTTTTGGCTTGATCCCGAACGGCTGAACCGCCATCGCCGGGCATGTGAACCAAGTGCGCAAGTGGTGATGACACTGGATGCCGAACGGCTGCTAGCAGCCTATGGGGAGCGCACCGCATTGTCACCAATCAATACAGGCAATGCTCGTCGCCTGCCCGCCAAACGGGGGGCCGCGACCTTCGTCGCATACACGACCTGGGTGGCATCGCGCTGGGCCAGCGAAGCGGCAGCGCTGGGCACGCGGCTGCGTCCGCCATCCCATGCCCCGGTGGAACTCACGGTGGTTGGCGCGGTCCCTGACGTGATGACATTCGTGGTGGATGTGCAGGAATTAGCGCCGGGGCAATCATTCACGCCGCCAAGCAGGTAGCATAAAGAGGGAGCGGCATATATGCCGCTCCCTCTCTGGTGTATGGAATGGGCTAGCCGACCTTCATCGCCAATGCAGAGGGCAGGTCCAGCCGGACGCTGGGTGACATGGTGGTGCAGATGACCACGCTCTTCACATATTGCCCCTTGGAACCCGTTGGTTTGGCGCGCACGATGTCGCCGACCGTCGCCGTCAGGTTTTGCATGATCTGCTCATCGCTGAAGGAAAGTTTGCCGATGGGCACATGGATCAGGCCCGTCTTGTCCACGCGGAACTCCACGCGGCCCGCCTTGACCTCGCGCACGGCGCGTGCGACATCCAGTGTGACGGTGCCAGTCTTGGGGTTGGGCATCAGACCACGGGGGCCGAGGCGCTTGCCCAGGCGGCTGATCTTGGTCATCACGTCCGGGGTGGCGATGGCGACATCAAAGCCCAGCCAACCACCCTCGATCTCTTTGATGACTTCATCCAGTCCCACCGTGTCGGCTCCTGCGGCGCGCGCTTCATCGGCGCGATCGCCCTGGGCGAAAACGAGGACTTTCACTTCTTTGCCGGTGCCGGCTGGCAGCGTGGTGGTGCCACGGACCATCTGGTCCGCGTGGCGTGGGTCCACGCCCAGCTTCATGTGCAGTTCCACGGTGGGGTCGAACTTCACATAGTTCAATTCGCGCAGCAGCTTGACGGCTTCCGTCGGCTGATACGTGGTGTTCGGGTCCACCTTGTCGGCGACCGCGCGATACTTCTTGCCATGATGTGCTGTCATTTGAGAAATGCCCTCCTGGTGGCTCATTGTCCGCAGTGACTCGCGGGCGATTGCGATGGTGGGGATAGCAAATCCCCTGAACGATCCGAGAATCGTACACCGCATCTTACCACGTCACAGGCCGCCAGGGCAAGGATGGGGGGTGATTGGGCCAGGGCAGGGGTGATGTTAATTTGTTCCTGGTGGCAATTCCTGAGGTGGATGTGCCCCCCATAGCCCTTGTTCCCATTCATCTTCGCGTGCAATGCGTTCGGCTTCTTCCTTAACGATTTGCCGATAGCTTTTTGTGGGAGTGGGAAGTTGTTCGGGATAAATCCCTTCGCTCGTTAGCCAACCACGAACGGTCTTGCCTGCATCGTAATGGGTTTGGTTGGCATCATCGGGTGCCTGAATATTGTTGCGCTCTAGACGCGCTTCAGCGACAACAGCGCGTAAGACATTTGTCATGGTTTCCACCGCGCCCATCCAGTTGCCAATCTCTTCGCGTTCAGGGATGCCTTTGCGCTCCTGAATGTCTTTGCGTGTTTCGCCAGCATAAAGCCCCTGGTAGCCATAATTGAAGAAAATTGCTGCCTGCTGTTGGGTAATAACCCCCGCAGCTTGTGCACGCGCCATGAGCCGCTTATTCGCCTCTGTCAGTTCCTGACGGCGTGCGATTCTTTGGGCGACCTCAGTGAACGGATTATCGCCGATTTGCTCAACGAGTTGCTGCAATTCTTCCTGCTCGCGTGTCATCACGGCAAAGTAGGTTTTGGCAGCGGCAACCTCGCTCTTATTGCCATCAGCACTGAGGGCAACCATATAGCAGGCAAAACGAGCAAGGCGATAATCCTGTCGTGGCCTGCCTCCAGTGGACTTTTTACTGCCAGCAGTAAAAAGTTTCTCTACATCATAGCCCTGACTCTGGCTAGCCATTTTTGCTTCTTCGAGCACTTCGACAAAATTTTGCCATCGCACGTACCCTAGAGCAACTTACAGAGAAGTAGATCAGGCATACATTCTGCGGGAAGTGAAGTATGCGAGCCTATTCCCATGAC
>JACDGC010000315.1:4243-5348 GCA_013815535.1 Ktedonobacterales bacterium | reverse complement strand
CCTGAGAGGACGACCTGACCAGGGGCATTGTCATTGGCAACGACCACGCGGCCCGCGCCAGGGTGCGGCGGCAGATGCGGATCGCCTGCCACAGCGGCCTCGGCCTGGGTGCAGATCTCGGCGAGGGTTGCGGCCTCCATGCCCAACACCGCTGCCATGCCCCCGGCACATAGGGTGCCTTCGTGGGCCATGAGGCGCCCGCGCTCACGCACGAGCCGCAGGCCGTCAGCGAGGCTGAGCGCGCCTGCGGCGATGAGGGCGGTATATTCCCCAACGCTATGCCCGGCAAGGAAGGCGGGCCAGGGTGGACCGGCCAGCAACTCGGTGGCGGTGGTGCCGGTGCGCCCGAGGGCAACACGAAGCGCCGCCAGCGCAGCGAGGCTCACCGTGACGATGGCGGGCTGGGCATTGCTGGTGGCGCGCAGGTCATCTTCGGGGCCAGTGAAGCAGAGTGCACTCAAGCTGAAACCCAGGGCCTCATCCGCTGCGGCGAAGACGGCGCGGGCAGCCTCGGAGGTGGCGGCTAATTCAGCGCCCATCCCGACTGCCTGGCTCCCCTGGCCGGGGAAGACAAAGGCGATGCGCTCAGGCATGACGCCAGCCCTCCTGCGTGTGGTGAATTACTCGGCGGCCTCTTTGGTTGGCAAGATTTGCATGCCGCGATAGGTGCCGCATTCGTGGCAAACCTGATGGGTGCGCTTGACGGATTTGCATTGTGGGCAGACTTCCAGGGTTGGCATGGTCAGATATTGCTGGCTGCGGCGGTTGCCTTGCCGGCCTTTGGTGAGCTTGCGTTTGGGTAGGGCGCCCATGATCGTTCGTCTCCTCGCGCGGGATCGCGCTTATTTTTATGGGTGAAGGCGTAATGAGAAACAGGACCATTGTATCACATCGCGCGCGCCGTTGCTGGAAATGGCCCGAATGCGCCAGAGATGGTTGGTGTGCGGTGCCGTTGCCTGGGCGGTGACGCCTAGTCGCCAGGCGGCAGATCTTCCAGGGCAAGGGTGGTGAGGGCTTGCCATTTCACGTTTTGCTGGGCTTCGCAATCACAAGGACGCTCGTTGCGATTGCCGCCACACACGGCACAAATGCCTTGACAATCCTC
>JACDGC010000315.1:0-4233 GCA_013815535.1 Ktedonobacterales bacterium | reverse complement strand
TCTTTACAGAGTGGCTGCGCTGGCAAGTTCACGATGATCTGTTGGCGCAGCATCTCGGTGAGGTCCAGGTGATGATGGGCATCGATGGGGAAACTTTCGTCATCTGACACGGCGGCGTCGGGGATGGGGCGACCCGTGACGACCTCGATGGTGGGCAGGTACATCTCGCTGAACGGGATCGTGAGGGTTTGCTCGAAATCATCCAGGCAGCGTACGCACTCCATCCGCACGATGACGGTGACATCCCCGACCGCTAAGATGCCTTGGTTGGTCTTTTGCAAGCGCACATGCCCTTGGGCAGGACCGACGGTCGTGGCGGCGTCGTCGGCCAGGGCGACGGTGCCAGCGAAATCTTGGCGCAGGTCACTGCCTGCTGGGGCTTTGAGTAATTGGGCAACGTTGTACAGCATGGGAAATATCAGTCCCTCTTTCCCAATTAGTTTAGCACATGGCGCTAAAAATGTTCTGGCGATTTTCGATTGAGGGGGACGCGTGATTTTAATGGGCTGCTTCTTTTCGTACTGTGGGTGTTTGCTGTGATACTCTTTCCATTACTATCGATATGGGGAGAGAATCAAACGATTGTTTGGCGATAATGAAGCGATCTATGTTGTTAATTGGCTCAACAGCAAAGAGGTGAAATAAAAACGATTCAATCACTTAGCGATTACATGCATATTTATCACGAGCTCTTGACACAATGAAACAATTACGTTATACTCTAAAACAATTCGGGTAAAATCGGCAGTATTTGGTGTTTAGTGATTACTTCGAAAAGCTTGGCCCGGTATCTGCTCAATGGACCCACTACAAGCGAGAGGAAACGCCTCTCATGTGAAAGCAAAGCCAGGGGGGCAGCGCGAACGCCACCCCCCTGGCTAAAGTCCGGATCAGGGGTCAGCTGACCGGACAGGAAAGCTAAAGGAGCCTCCAGTGAAGCCCATTCAGCTTAATATGTAGTGTAGCAGAAATTGCTAGTGCTGTCCAGTGAAAATAGCCATAAAGGACTATTTAACTATTTCGCTGATGGATTGCTTTTCTGCTGTGCATCCTAAGGAGTCAGAATGGGATTTTTTGCCGGTGAATTGGAAGTGGTGTTGCAAGAACACAATCCCCTTCCGAACGAATCACCATGGAATGTCTTGAATCGCCTGAATGTGCATCCACAGCAGACGGAAAGATTGCAGAAGGCCGCTGAGGATATCGGCCAGGTTGCAACCTTGCCGCCACCGTTGTTGTTGCAATTGAAGCAGGAACTGAATCTGAGCCCGATTGCTTGGGCACGGTTGCAGGCTGGGGTTGAGGCGGATGCGTTTTTTCGCCTTTTGATGTATCACAACTATTCCTTGGAGGAAGCGGTCAACAAGGCGAATGCCGTGTTTGCCAGCGCGCTCAAGGATAAGTTGGCTACGGGGGGTAAGTCTGAGTCGATCTATCCCT
Source organism: Ktedonobacterales bacterium (assembly GCA_013815535.1). Taxonomy (GTDB): domain Bacteria; phylum Chloroflexota; class Ktedonobacteria; order Ktedonobacterales; family JACDGC01; genus JACDGC01. The sequence continues at coordinate 2,793 of JACDGC010000315.1, read as the reverse complement.
CCTCACCTGAGTTAGATGCTTTGGCGGGCATGCCCTCGCCCGTGCGCCGCCGTGGACGCATGCGCAAAGCTGACAAAGAAGCTTTGTTGGCGAAACAGCGCGAGCAAGAACTCGCGGCCCAGGCTGAGGCAGATACCTTTCAGACGGTCGCACAGCAGGGGCAGGATGATGCCACGCTCGCTGAAAATACAGGACCACGCGCGACGAAGCGAGCCGCTGCAAAGCACTAATACAGGGCACCCTTCATCTATGGATTCATGGACGGGTGCTCTGTATTGGTGCTTTGGAGTGGGTTGTTTTCGTGACCACGTCAAGTAAGCAGGCGTGTTTTTCAGGAGGCAATCAGCACGATTGTCTCCTCTATTTTTGCTTTTTTTCGTCATTGTGATGTGGGCCACTCATTTTTTGTGGACTTTTTTTCGGGTTCGTGTTACCCATTTCACCAATTGAGCACCATTTGTGCGGATACAATGCCAGCAGACAGCGGGCCAGTCGCCCTGTGGGGGTGATGCTCGCCTGGTTTCGATGCCCCCATTATTGGTTCATTAGGGAGATCACTGGCATGCGTCATCGTCCTTTGCGCGTCTGCGCGCTGTTGCTGTTGGCTGTGGTGGCGGCTTGGCCGGGTGCGATGGCACATGCCAACCGCCTGGCTGCCATTGCTGGCCATGTTACCGTCATCGTGCTTGATATGTCGGGGTCGATGGCGGGCAACGATCCGTTGGGATTGCGCTGCTCAGCGGCGAATGCGTATATCGATTTGTCGGGCTCGAACCCGAATGATAGCGTCACGAATTATGTGGGCATCGTGGGGTTGGCGAATGACAATGCCAGTGGCACCAGTGGCGGCGCGCATGGCTTCAGATTGGCGCAGGTCTGGGCGGACCCGACGGCGACGAACGATCCCGCCAACCGCAATCAGCTTCGCCAAACGATTGCCGCGAAGTCCAAAAATTGCGCGCCCAATGGCAACACGCCAACCTATGATTCGTTGGCCAAGGCGTATGGGATGCTGGATAGCTTCCTGGGGGCGCACAGCGATCTGACGGGCTCGGTGATCTTGCTGACCGATGGCAACCCTGATCCGCAAGGCGATACGCAGGTGGCGGATGTCAACAAGGAGATCGTCCCCAAGTTTGTGAGCAAGCAGTGGCCGGTGGATTCGATCGCGCTGGGGACGGACACGAGCTATCGCGGCTTCCTCAGTGGCATTTCGCAGCGCACGAAGGGGACGGCCTATGATGATAGCCAGGGGCCGGTGAAGGGCGTCTCGCCCCTCAACCTGGCGCGCGTCTTCGCGGACATCTTCCGAGAATATGAGGGGCGTGCGCTCAAGCCGTCCATCCCGCCCACGGCGGTGGCGGGCAAGAGCAGCAAGCAATTCTTCATTGGGGATGCGGTGACGCACCTGGATGTGGTGGCGGTGAAGGATACGCCGGGCACAACGATCAGTTTGACCGATCCCAATGGGCAGGTGTTCCAGCCCGATCAACAGGGCAACTTCATCTCGACTGATCCCCATTACTATATCTTCTCGCTGGAAGCACACTCCCCCGCACCATTTTTGCAGAACGGTCCGTGGACCCTGAATGTGAGTGGGTCGGGGCAGTTCTTGGTGGATAGCCTGACGGTTTCGACGCTGGCGCTCAACATCACCGCGCCGCAAGATGGCGCGACGCTGCCCCTGGGGCAGCCTATTACGCTGAGTGCCACGGTGGCGGAGAATGGGAATGTCGTTTTAGATAAAACCTACGACGTTGAAGCGTTATTGACACCACCAAGCGGCCAGCCGTTGCGCGTTTTCTTGAAGGACAAGGATGCGACGGGGACCTATAGCGGCACCTTTACGTTGCCGTTGTCGGCCTCGGCGGGGGCCTATAAGGTGGATGTGACGGCGACGCAAGGAACGATCAGCGCGGGTGAGCAGGCCATCGGGGTGAAGTTTGCTGTTTTCCCCACGCCGGTGTTGCTGGGCGCGAACGGTCAGCCGCTCGTCCCCACCACGCCGACGGGGTGCAAGCCGACGGATGCCACCACGAACTGCACCCTTGCCAGCCCGATGGCGACGGCCAATGTGACGGCCTGGGATGGCTTGCTCCGCTTCATCTATACCAAGGTGCCGCTTTTCACGGCGTCGTGGTTGCGTGGGTGGCCATTGGCGGGCTATGCCTTGGACCCCAGCGCGACGCTGAGCGGTGAGGTCATCGTTGGCGCGGGAAAGACGACCCAACTGTACCCAGGCGCGACGGTGACGGCCACGGCGACACGTGCCAATGGCACCGCCGTCCCGGTGACGGTGGACAATCTGCCGGGGGGGCATTTCCGGTTGCACTTCCCGCAGGGCACGCAAGGCACGGTGAATGTGCAACTGAGCGCGACGGGCAATCCGCAAGACGCCTTTGGGAATCCGGTGGTGGTGAGCGGCCCGGTGGCGGTGCGCCTGGGTGGGGTGCCACGCGACGCCGCGCAGCGCGCCTGGCTCATCACGGCGTTCTATCTGGCGCTGATGGCGTTGATCGCGCTGTTTGGGGTGTATGGCCCCATCAACTACGCGCTGCGGGCCAAGCCGAGCCGCCGCAATCGGCTGCTGGATATGAGCGTGCCACAGGGTGGCACGGTGGACCCCGCGAAGCCGCTGGTGTGGCGTGGGGCCTCGTTGCGGCGCTATTTCGCGCCACAGACGTTGCCCGCTGGGCAGGTGGGGCTGCCCAATACGCTGACCTTCCGGCACAGTTATGGGGGCCTCGCGCTGCGCGTGCGCCCCACGCGGGGCAAAACGCCCGCCGCCGCCTG
>JACDGC010000314.1 GCA_013815535.1 Ktedonobacterales bacterium | reverse complement strand
GCTCTGCTCTTCATCGACTTACTCCCATCTCGGCACGTGCCTCAGGTTCCCAATTCAGCAGATCCGTCGTCGTCACGGCCAGATAGCGGTTGAAGAATTGCAACAGCCGATCAATGGTCTGATAGTCGATGCGCTGACTGCGCCCAGTGTTGAGCGCGGTCAGCACGCTGAGGCTGACGCCGCTTTCTTCCGCCAACCGACGGAGGCTCACGCCCGCCTGCCCCGCCTGCGCCCGCTCGACATTTACCCGTGCTAACAACAGACGTAACCGACATGATATCGTCATGGCTATCCCTCCTATTGGTCATTGATTATACGACATTGTCATGGGATGTCAATACGAATAGGTGGCTAAGAACCCTAATTTCGTGCCATCTCACTCTGTAAGGAATGCCACGATGCACGCTGAGTGAACGAAGCGCGGTGCTGAGGATGGCGCTCGAGGCACCCCAAATGTCTCATCATCTTGGGCGAATGATTGGTCCTGTGTTATGCTCCCCACACCGCTGGATTCCCACCACAGGAGCATCGTGCCATGTCCACGCCCCCGCGCGTCATCGCGGCCACGGGCATCAGCCGCTACATTCGCCTGGAACGTTGCGGGCGCTTCTTGCGCTATTACCTGCAACCCAGTGAGGCGAAGGGGACGGAAGCGCGCTATGGGCTGGGGCACGAGCCGCTCAGCCCCTTGCTGGCCGAGGCGGGCAATGCCTTCGAGGCCGAGGTGGTCGCCACCTTGCCCGCCCGTCCACATTCGCTGAAAGAGCAGCCCGCGTCCGCGACGGTCGCGGTCATGCGCGCGACGCCGCCGGGGATGCAGCGCTTTTTGTATCAGGCGACTCTGACGGGGACCATTGGCGGGCGCGCGTGCCTGGGGGTGGCGGATCTCATCCACGTGGCGCGGGCGACGGATGGGCACCTCAGCATCACTGTGCTGGATGTCAAATCCGCCACGCGCGATCAGGTCGAATATCGCATGCAGGTTGCCTTTTATCTGCGGCTGTTGCGTGGGATGCTGGCTGGTGGCGACCAGGGGGCGGCCAGCTTTGCGGGCGGCATCTTGCATCGCAACCCAGATGGCACCATGCCGCCGTGGGATGCCCCCGCCGCGCGCTTCGCTGTCGCCCCATACGATCTGGTGCTGGATCACCTCTTTGATCCGCTGGCGGGCGACATCGCCGCCGTGCTGGCGACGGAGATGCACGACATCCCCTACGCGCTCAGCAGCAAGTGTGACGGCTGCACCTTCAACCAACTCTGCCTGCGTGAGAGTGCCGAGGCGCAATCCATCGCGCTCGTCCCGACGATGCGCCCCGCGCAGATCGCCGCGCTGCACAACGCGGGTGTCACCACGCTGCGCGCGCTGGTGGCGCTCAAGGAATTACCCGAGCGCGGGCAGCCACGGCGCGCCTTCGCCACCACGCCCGGCCAAGAGGCAACCGTCGCCGCGCTGGTCGGGAATCCCCTCGTCGCCCCCGAGGTAGATCGGCTGGTGCAGCGTGCCCGCGCCATGTTGCATCGCTTCGACCCAACCGTGACCGCTCCCTTTTCCCTGTTGGATGCCGCGCCCAGTCAGTTGCCCGGCGACGGGGTGAATCCGCATCTCGTCAAGGTCTTCCTCGACGCGCAGACGGATTATCTGCGCGACCGGGTGTACCTGGCGGGGGCGCTGTTGGTCGGCCCCGGCGGCACCTTCGCCTGCGTCCACTCGACCGCCGCGCCGCCCGATGATGTCAGCGAGGGCGCACTGTTGCTGGCACTGCTGCGCGATGTGGTGGCGGCGCTGCCCACCGTCGCGGGGGATGCTGGCCCGGTGCCGTTGCACCTTTACCTCTATGATGCCAGTGAGCAGCGCATCTGGCTGGATGTCTTGGCGCGCCATCTGGACGACCTCAGCAGCGTCCCCGCCTTTTACGATCTGCTGACGAGCAATGGTGGGGTCGAGCAGCCGATGTTCAGCTTCTTGGCGAATGAGGTGCGCGACCGTTGGAATCTGGGGCTGACCTGCCCAAATCTGCACAGCGTCGCAGCGTTGCTGCGCTTCACCTGGGCCGATGCCATGCACGACTTTCGCCGTGCGTTCGCGTTTCGCATCTTTGATAACACCGCCCAGCGCGAGGATGGCGTTTGGATCGAACGGCGCAGCCAGTTTAGCTCCAGCATTCCGCTGGAATACGCCTATGGGGCGTGGGGGCAATTGCCGGAGGGCACCCACGCGGCGCCGCAATATCGCCAATGTACGCCTGAAGTGTTGCGTGCCTTCCAGCAACGTCGTCTCGCGGCCTTGGCGCATATCGAGGCACGGCTGAACCCTGGCGACCATTCGCGCTTTGTGAAAGATCCCTTGCCTGTCGCCGCCGTCACTGCTGGTCAGCCGTTGCCAGACCTCGCCCGTGCCCTCACTGAATTCCTGGGGATGGAACACCACGCGGCCCTGCAAAGCCTTTTCGCGTTGCTGCAATTGCCCCCCGAGCGGCGCATGGTGACGGGGCGCACCTTGCCGCTGCGCTGCCAGGCGGTGGCGGTCATCAATAAGCGCACCGTGGCCACCTGTGCGCTGGACTACGCCGCCTTTGGGCTGGGGGCTGGCTCGCGCACCACCGCGCGCGTCAAAGTGGGCGACTGGATGGTGCTCAATAGCCTTGACCGTCAGCAGCCCTGGGAGATCATCCGGGGCCGCCTTGCGGTGGTGAAGGACTTCGCCGCCGACACCATCACGCTGGAACTGTTGGATATGACCAGCTTTGGCAGCGATTTCAAATATCCTCATGAAGTCAAACTGGTGCCGCATGTGGGTGAATGCTACACCCTGGACGAGATGGCTGACGACTTGAACGCGGATAAATATGCCCGCGCCGTGGGGCACGCCGACGGCAATGCGCTCTATGCCGCACTCACTAGTGCCATGGTCACGCCGCCAGCCGATATCGCGCCCCTGGCCCGCACCTTTTTGGCGGAGGTCCAGCAGGCGGTGCCAGGGCTGCGGCTGACCACGGCGCAGGCCGACGTGGTGGCGGGGCAGGGCAGCACGCCCCTGCTGTGCGTGCAAGGGCCACCAGGGACGGGCAAAACCGCGACGCTGGGGTGGGCCATCTTGGCGCGGATCTTCGCGGCGAATGTGCCGACCATGCGCGTGCTGGTGTGCGCCAAGACGCACAAGGCGACCACGCTGGTGCTGGGCAGCGTCGCCGAGCGCCTGCGCCAGATCCATGCGGCACGCGTGGGCGGGCCATTGCACAGCTTGCGTGTGCTGAAACTGAGCAACGATGACGAGGAGCTTTTGCCAGATGGCGTGCAGCGGCTGAATCCCCGGCACACGGCCCGCGCTGCGGAGTTGCTGACGGCAGCCGCCGGACTGGTGGTGGTGGGCGGCACACCTGGGGGCATCTATACCTTGATGGGCCGCGTGGGCAAGCAAGCTGGTGAATTACCGTGGGGTGACGGCCCCTTTGATCTGCTCGTGATCGACGAGGCCAGCCAGATGAGCATCCCCGAGGCCCTGTTGGCGAGCGCGTTCCTGAAACGCGGCGGGCACGTCATCGTCGTTGGTGACCACCGCCAGATGCCGCCGATCCTGGCGCATCCCTGGCCCAGTGAGCGGCGACGCGCGGCAATCACCTATCACCCAGACCGCTCGATCTTCGCGGCATTGCTCGAGAGTGGTTGCCCCGTGGTGCGGCTGGATGAAAGCTTCCGACTGCATCAGACTCAGGCGCGTTTTTTGGCCGAGCACATCTATCACCGCGACGCCATCGCGTTTCACTCCCAGCGTCAGGCGACCTTGCCACCGCTGCCCGCGTCGGTGCGCGATCCTTTCATCATCGCGGCACTGCGCCCCGACTTTCCCATCGTCGTCATCGAGCACAGCGAAATCGGTTCGCAGCAAGTCAACGCGACGGAGGTGGACCTGATCGCGCCCATCGCGGCGGCCTGTGGCGAGGCCCTGCGGCTGGATGGCCGCGACGGTCTGGGCATTGTGGTGCCACACAACGCGCAAAAGGCCGCCCTGCGTGAGCGATTGCCGCTGCTGGCCGAGGCGGGGGCCATCGACACGGTGGAGCGCTTTCAGGGGGGCGAACGCGATGTCATCATCGTTTCGGCGACCGCCAGCGACCCCAACTACATTCTGGCCGAAGCGGAGTTCCTGTTGAACCTGAACCGGCTCAATGTGGCCTTTTCGCGCCCGCGCAAGAAGCTGATCGTGGTGGCCTCCGCTGCGCTCTTCCGCTTCCTCTGCACCGATCTGGCGCTCTTCGAGCAGGCACTGCTCTGGAAATATCTGCGCTACACCTATGCTGATACGGCGCTGTGGGGGGGCAGCCGGGCGGGGGCACATGTGGAGGTGCGTGGCCACCCGGCGGGCCATCCCATCACCGCGACCCTGGCCGATGTCGCGCCTCCTGATCTGGTGCCACCTATTGCCGCCCAACCGCTGGCCCCCCTCGCAGAAAGGATGCGTGAAGGATTTTGATCCGTGTCATTGCCACCGCCGACAATCATCTGAATCGCTATTATGCCCGTCTGACGCCCGCCAAACTGAGCCAACGCCGCAAGTATCTCCGCGACGGCTTCCGCGCGGTGGTGGATGCCGCGCTGGCCTGGCCCGCGCACATCGTCCTCATCGGCGGCGATCTCTTCGACACCAGTGACCCGCGCAACCTGGATCGCGCGTTCGTCGCGGATTGCTTCGCGCAACTGCACGCGGCGGGCATCACCGTTTGCGCCGTGGGGGGCAACCACGACACGCCGCGCCAGTCCACCGAGCAGGGTGGCTATGCCCCGCTCGACATCTATAGCAATCTCGGCGCGCTCACCTACTTTCAAGATGCCACACGAATCGGCAGCATCACGCGCGAGATTGAGGGCATCACCGTTGCCGTGGGTGGGCTGACGCCAAACCCCGCTTGGGAGGCCGGGATTGATCCGCTGGCGGCGTTGGCTTGGCATCCACAAGGGGCAGACACCTCCATCTTCCTGTCGCACGGGCAGATCGAGGGCTTGGTGTTGCCCGACAATGCCGGACCCGTCTTTACCAAAGCCACGCTGCGCGAACAGACCGACGCGGATCTCATCGTGTTGGGCGACATCCACCACAGCCAGCAAGTCAAGTTGGGGGATGGGCGTTTGGTGGCCATCCCCGGCGCGACGGAGCGGATGGACTTCGGCGACGCCGACGATGTGCCCGGCTATCTGCGCCTGACCTTCACCCCCGCGACACGCTGGCAGGCTGAGCGCATCACCATCCCCAGCCAACCGCGCCAGAGCCTGGCCATCCATGTCAGCGAGTTGCCCGCCGATGACGCCGCCGTGCCCGCCTATCTCATCCAGCGGGTGCAGCACGTCGCTGACG
>JACDGC010000313.1 GCA_013815535.1 Ktedonobacterales bacterium | reverse complement strand
ATCGGGGATGTACCAGCAGTGCTTGCACTTGACTGCCGCTGGCTTGATGAAGGGTGGCGCGGGTTCGCCAGAGCCGATGCGGTGGGTATAGAGCTTGCGGTCGGCGGAGGTGAGGCACTTGCCGCTATCCAACTCGAATTGCCAGCCGTGCATGGTGCAGGTGAGGATGTTGCCATCCACCTGCCCGAAGCGCGTAAGGTCGGCCTTCAGATGCGGGCAACGCCGCTGCACTTGATACCCCGCCACCTCAAAGAGTTGCTGGTCGGTGGACTGCTCGGCATAGTAGCCCTCGGCATATTCCAATCGCTCAGGGGAGAGGCATTTGAAGAAGTTGTAGACGTACTCGTTATATGGCCCTTTGCGCTCCGCCGCGAAACGGCACGAGAGGAAGAGCGTGTTGATCCAATCCACCTGATGCGTCACGATCAACCATTCGATCAACTCTGGTGCGACCTTGAAGCGGAACTCCCATTCCTCGCCCTGGCTGGCCCGTACCTCGCGGTTCTGGAAGTCGAGGAGAATGTCTTGCTGGCCCAGTTGCAGCAGGATGCGCCCGTTGATGCCGACACAGGTGATGTCGCCAATCGCCATCAGTGGCTCGAACCACGCCTTCAGTTCGGCCAGGATATCGACCTGGCCGTGGGGTAGGGCGGCTTTCATCGCGTCGATCTTGGGCTGGGCGCGCTGTTTGTAGGCCGCCAGATAGCCGCGCTTGTCGGTGAAGATCGCCGCCACCTGCTCATCGGGCAGCGGATGCGTCACCGTGCAGCCATCACGCGCCAGCGTCATTGCGCTGCCAGGGATCATCAAGCGACCATTGTCATGGCCGTGTTCCGCCATATATTCCAGAAAGACGGTTTGGTCGGGGAAGGTGTTCGTCGCCGTGCGGTCGAAATCATTGAATTGATAGAGGTCATCGTCCAAGAAGCACGGTGGCCCAGCGGAGGGCACCACATACGCGGCATCGACCTGCTCGGTGTAGCGCAACGCCCGCGCCAACTCGTTGGCGCGCTTCTTCATGCCAAAGGTCTGCATCAGTTTCTCGGGATATTGATAGACCATCGGGTACCAGATCGCGCCCGAAAACTGTACGAAGTGGGCATCATAGGGACCGAGTTTTTTGATGAGGTCGATATCCACTGGCCGTGAATCATTCTGGTCATAGATGCGCACCTCACCATCATCCACGATGAGGCCCGAATCACCCAGAGGGCCATCCGTTGGCGCGATGGAGGCCAGCACGGCGATCTTAAGGCCATCCAGGTCCACCATCTCGCCATGCTTGGTGCGAATGAAACGCGTGAACCCCAACTCGCGATAGGCATTTTCCAGAGTGGGCAAGGGGAAGTCAGGCAAGATGACCTGGGCATCCTTGGCCACATGGGCGCGCAAGAACTCCGGATCGAAGTGGTCATGGTGAATGTGTGAGACATACAGATAGGTTGGATGTCCGATGCGTTCCAGATCCAATTCTTCATTGCTGGGGAAAGGAAACCACGACGCGAAATACGCCGGATTGAACCAGGGATCGGTCAAGATGCTGCCGAACTTCGTCTCGATGAACAAGCCAGCATGGCCGACGAATTGAATCTGCACGCGTAGGATCTCCTCGGGTGATGGGTGCGCTTATCGCCCTCATTGTATCATTGAGGGAAAGGTCTATCGCTGATCTCTACAGCTATTGGCAGCGAAGTGATACACCTCAGAACTACGCCATAAACAGAAATCCCCCCTCCATCCGCAGATGGGGAGGGGGTGAGGAATGTGACGGTTGCTACTTCCACTGCACCTTCGCCGCGATCTGGTCGGTGATGATGCGGTCACGGTAATCGCGTGCCGCCACCAAGAGATCGCGGATGGTGTCGTCGGTCAGCAGATGGGGCTGCAAACCGAGTTCCACCAGGCGGGTGTGCTTGGCATTGTAGTAGTGCTCTTCTTTTTCCACGCGCGGGTTGGCGACGTGGTCGATGGTCGTTTCCATCCCCAGGGTGCTGGCGACAGTTTGCACACGGTCGGCCAGTTGCTGCACCGACCATTGCTCGGTGAACTGGTTATAGACGCGCATCTCGCCACGCTCGGCGGGATTCAACGCCGCCAACTCGATGCAGCGCACCGTGTCGCGGATGTCGATGAAGCCACGCGTCTGGCCGCCCGCGCCGTGCACGGTCAGAGGATGCCCCAGCGCCGCCTGTGAGCAGAAGCGGTTCAGCGCCGTGCCAAAGACGCCATCATAGTCATAGCGATTCCACAACCGCTGGTCACGGTTCGTTTCATCGGATTGCACATTATAGACGACACCCTGATGCAGGTCCGTGGAGCGCAGCCCCCAGATGCGACCCGCAAGGTGCATATTCGTGCTATCGTGGACTTTGGAAGCGTGATAGAAAGAGCCAGGCAGTTTGGGGAAGGGCAGCGTGTCTTTGCGCCCGTTGTGATCGATCTCGATGTAGCCTTCTTCGATGTCGATATTGGGGGTGCCATACTCGCCCATCGTGCCCAGCTTGATCAGGTGAGCATCCGGGACGACATCTTTCATGGCATAGAGCACGTTCAGGGTGCCTACCACGTTGTTCACCTGCGTGAAAACGGCGTGTTGGCGATCGATCATCGAATACGGAGCGCTGCGCTGCTCAGCATAATGAACGATGGCTTCTGGCTTGAACGTGCTGAAGACCTGCGCCACGAAGGCATAATCTTGCAGATCGCCCAGATGCAGGCCGATGGATTGCCCCGTGAGGTCGTGCCACGTGGCAACGCGCTCGTGAATTGGCGCGATGGGCACCAGCGAATTCGCGCCCAACTCCACATCCCAGGCGCGGCGGGCCAGATTATCGACAATGGCGACCTCGTGGCCGCGCTCTGCGAGGTAGAGGGTAGTCGGCCAGCCGCAAAAGCCGTCGCCGCCGAGGATGAGAATACGCATGAAGCCGTGTCTCCTTGGATGATCAAAGTGAGGGTGAGATCTCGGATATGCCTGGGTCGGTCACGGCTGGCGCGCCATCTTCCAAGGGCAGGGCCACCTGCATGGCAAGCGCGGGCGCGAGCACATCGGCCATGGCGGGTGCCGCCGATGGATCAGGGATGGCATCATCAGGGATCGGCTGAAAAAAACGTGCCAACCCCAACGCTGCCAGCACCTGCGCCAGCCGCACCACCAGGGCATTCGTGCGCGTGCCCGGGCTATTCAGCAGCCACCGCAGCCCATAATACGCCACTGCGAAAAGGGCGATGACAATAAGCGCCGTGATGCCAAACCTGCCGATGAAGCGCCCAACCGGGGCCGCTTGGTGCCCCAATGACGCCCCGATGCTGACGAAAGTATAAGACCACAGCAACACGAAGATGCCCGTCCACAACGCGAAGCGCCGATACGTCCAGCCCGAAATGCCGGCAAAGATGGTCATATAGACGCGCGTTCCTGGTGCCACCCGTGTGATAAGCAACATCGGTGGCCCCCAGCGGTCCAATATCCCCGCCGCGCCATCCAGTCGCTGCTCGGTCAGCCCCACAAAACGGCCCAATCGCAATACCAGCGGTCGACCACCATAGCGCGCCAAAAAGAACATACCCGACGCGCCAATGAAGGCGCCTGATGCAATGGCCAGCGCGACCACGTGCAGGTTCGCTGCGTGGATGTAGACGAGGTAGCCCCCGATGAGCACCAGTGCCGTGCCCGGTAAACCTGTCGGCACTCCGACATCTTGTAACAGCACCAGCACAAACAGGGCAAAGACGCCATATTGCTGCAAAAACCCGTCGAAACCCGCTAGCTGGGGCACCGTCGCGCCAAGGATCAACAATCGCGTAAACATCGGAATGCTCCTGCTATGCTACCGCTGCCCATCCATCATATGTCAAGGAAAGGGACGAGCGCAAATCTCTCGGTGGCTCTCTCAATTGTAGACGATGCAACAAGCCCAAATCGTACATCATTGGTCATGGTGTATTTGTAACGTGTCTTCTTCTCATCGGCACGACCGGGCATGACCTTTTATGGTCGTTTGACCGTGGTCCTGCGCGGTGGCAACGTGCTATCATAGTGGCAACGGGGTGTGCGATGGCTTGCTCCCCCGTCCCCACCTGACCGCAATGCACGCGGCGAAAGGAGCCGACCACGCATGGCGAGCATCGAGCAGCCTACCACGACGATAGCTGACACGACCACGACCCAACGCATCTCACAATGGGCACAAATCAAGATCAATCTGTTTTGGTTCGCCAACAACTTCCATTGGATCGCCCTCATCAGTGTCGTCATTCCCGCGCAGGTCGTCGTCTATTTCGGCAATGACAATAAGTCAGCCTATCTGCCGCTGATCATCGTGCCTGGCACGGCAGCGGCGATCTTCGTCAACCCGTTCGCGGGGGCCATCAGCGACTATGTGAAGTCGCGCCTGGGGCGACGGCGACCCTTCATGATCGCGGGGACGGTCTTCAATGTGCTGGCCCTGATCGGGTTCGCGCTGGCGGGGCAATCGCTGCTGACCAGCACGCCCACCGGAACGGGCATCGTGGTGATGCTGCTACTCTTCTTCGCCTTGCAGATTTCGAATAACTTCGCGAACTCGCCATGGAGCGCCATCATCGCGGATCAGGTCCCCGCCGCGCAGCGTGGCTCGGCCTCGGGGTGGTATGGTCTGATGACGCTGTTCGGCACCATCGGCGGCTTCCTCTTCGCGGGGACGGTGGTGCATCTAGGTGACCCAGATATCAAGAGCGGCGCGTACCTGACGCCGGGGTTCCGCGCGACCTTCGCCCGCGAGATCCTGCTCTTTTACCTCGTCTTGGCGGCGGTGCAGACGATCTTCGTCATCATCACCGTCGTGACGGTGCATGAAACGCCATTGACCACGCAGGAAGCGTTTCGTTGGCGCACCTTCACACAGCGTTTTCGCCTCGAGCCGCGCAAATATCCTGATTTCGTGTGGGTGCTTTTCACGCGGCTGCTGGTGCTGACGGGCATCTGGAGCATCAACAATTTCCTACTCTACTACTTCATTGATGTGCTCAAGCGCCCCAATGCGGCGGGGGATCTGGTCGTGTTTTCGGGGATTTATCTTGTCACCTCGATTGTGACGACGCTCTTCGGTGGCTCGCTCTCCGACCGCGTGGGGCGCAAGCCGCTGGTGTACCTGTCCGGTGCGCTGATGACTGTCACCTGCTTAATCTTCATCCTCTTCCAGACCTATCTCGCAGCGCTGATCGCCGGGGCATTCTTTGGTCTGGGCTTTGGTGCATATACCAGCGTCGACTGGGCACTCGCAACCGATGTGCTGCCCTCCACTGACCAATATGGCAAAGATATGGGCATCTGGTCGGCGGCGGGCATCTTGCCGCAGGTCATCGGGGTGGGGCTGGGCG